>JAHCBB010000007.1 GCA_019634635.1 Verrucomicrobiia bacterium | reverse complement strand
CCGGATTGGACAGCCCAAAACTGTGAGTTTGACAATGCTCACACAGTCCGTTCATGATCCCCCATACCACTTCGGCTCCAATGAACACTCCAAGCCTTCCCCCATCTCAGGGCAGCCGCCGCGCTTTCACGCTGATTGAGCTGCTCGTCGTCATCGCCATCATCGCCATCCTGGCCGGCATGCTGTTGCCTGCGCTCAGCCGAGCCAAGGATCGCGCCCAGAACACGGTGGATCTCAACAACGTCAAACAGATCCTGCTGGCGAGCCATATGTACGCGACCGACAACGGTGACTATTTGGCTCATCCGGGCTGGGGTTCGGACCTGACCGGTCCGGATTGCTGGCTGTACGCCACCCGGAACAACGGGCGCATTCCGGGAGGGCCAAATGCCCCGTCCAGCGCCGCCGGCCGGGACAAGAACTCCCCGCAGTACAGCAATCAGGTGCTGTTCTTCCGCATCGGCCAGCTCGGGCCGTTCCTCACCACGCCCAAGGTTCTGGAATGTCCGAAGGACGTCGCCCTGCGCGGGTCCGGGCGGCAGAGGACGTGGTGGATGGCCCGTCCGGTCAAGCTCTCGTCGTACTGCTGGAACGGCACCATCGGCGGCTACTGTGGACCGAGGGCTCGTGATCTTGGCGGCCGGACCTACAAAACCTCCGACTTCCTGCCGCTCGACATTCAGTTGTGGGAACAGAACGAAACCGACGGCTTCTTTTTCAACGACGGCGGCAATCATCCGGAGACCGGAGGCGAAGGGGTGTCCCAGCGCCATGCCGGCGGCGCCAATTACTCCGGAACGGCGCGCAACCAGGACCGGGGCGGCGGGGCGATGGTCGGCCGGTTCGGCGGGACGGCGAATTTCATCAAGCTCAAGCTGTTCAATGACTTCCTGGACCAGCGGATCCAGCCGCGCCCCAACGAATTGCTGAACGGGCCGGGCTACCAACGCTAACCCCCCAGGCCCCACCCTTCCGTGAACTCCATCCCAATCACCCGCTGGCTTGCTGCCCTGCTGATGCTCGCGTTTGTGGCGGCTGGCTGCAGCAACGACGAAAAGGATCCCGATGCCGACAAGCCCTTCACGATGCCCGGCGCCAGCAAGGTCCTCGATGCCCTCGCGAAAAAGGACTACGAGCCCATGGTTGAAGCGCTTGCCGAGGTGAAGGCGGGCGTCACCGAGAAAACCAAGGATGAGTACCGGCGGTTGCGCCAAAAGGTGACGGACCAGCTGGTGGAGGAGATGGGGGACAACGAGGCCGCCCAGCAGGCGTACCGGGCCATCGGAATGCTGGAGACCGGACGCTAAGTTCCCACAACGATTGTCACGAAGCACCCACCGGAAGGTGGGTGTTTCCATTTCCAGCCCTGCGGACGACCTGCTTCCCGCGGCGCTTGTCCCGAGGCGCCTCGACAAGAACGTCCCCCGGTTCCATCCTGCCGCGCTGGATGGCTGCCGGACCCCTCATCATTGCTGGACGACCGTTCCACTCCCGTCTCTTCCTCGGGACCGGGAAGTTCCCCTCACCCGAGGCCATGCGCGATGCGCTCGCTGCGAGCGGCACCGGGATGGTGACCGTGGCGCTGCGCCGTGCCGACCTGACCGGACAGCGGGATCCGTTCGCCAACATTCTGGAGTTTGTAGACCCTGCAAGGTACCTGGTGCTGCCCAATACCAGCGGCGCGATGAATGCGGCTGAAGCGGTCCGCCTTGCGCGCCTTGCCGCCGCCGCCGGGCTGCCGAAATGGGTGAAACTCGAGATCCATCCGGACCCCAGATTTCTGCTTCCCGACCCCGTCGAGACCCTGCTCGCCGCCGGGCAACTGGTGAAGGAGGGGTTCGTTGTCCTCCCGTACATCAATGCGGATCCGGTGCTTGCGCGGCGCCTTCAGGACGTGGGCACCGCCACCGTGATGCCGCTGGGTTCCCCGATCGGATCGCACCGCGGGCTGCAGACCCGCGACCAGATCCGGATCATCATCGAACAGGCGACGGTGCCGGTGGTGGTGGATGCCGGCATTGGCGCTCCCAGTCATGCGGCTGAGGCGATGGAACTCGGCGCCGACGCGGTGCTGGTCAACACCGCCATCGCGGTTGCCCAGGATCCGAACCGGATGGCCATCGCCTTTCGTCAGGCGGTTGAAGCCGGCCGCACCGCGTTCGAGGTCGGCCTCGCGACCGGAGGCCCCGAAGCCAGCCCCACCAGCCCGCTGACGGCGTTTCTCGACGCGTAATCGGGGTGGGTTCGCGACCCGCCGCGGGCCGGTGGTTTCGACGCGATCAGAACGGGCGCGCCGGTGGCCGTGCAAAGTCCGGCATCGGCAGCAGCACCGTGAGTCCGGCCGCCAGCTGTTCCGGATTCAAGGATCCCGTTCCCTCCTTGTCCCATTCGGAAAACCAGCGCACCGCAAGCGCCTCGAACTCCGCAGCCGTCATCCGCCCGTCGCGATCGGTGTCCGCGGCCGCAAAAACCACCGGACCCAAAATTTCGCCCGGACCAAACGGCCGCATGCCTCCGGGTCCCGGAGCACCCGGACCGCCCCGGCCACCGGGCCTTCCCGGGCCGCCCGGACCTCCAAACAGCGGCGTTCCCTCCGAGGCTCCCGTCAACTGGGCCGCCACGGCGGCGTGCCGCTCCTTCACAAAGACCTTGATGGGTTTGGCATTCATCCGGAACGGTGACCCACCTCCTCCCGGACCCTCCGGACCCGCCATCTGCCCGGCAACCGACCGGTCAAACGCTGCCAGCTTTCCGGGATCCTCCTCCGCCAACACCGGTCGGATCCGGGCGGCAACTTCCTCCACCATCGCGGCGAACCGCGCCGGTTGGAACAAGGTCTTCTGGAACTCTTCCAGACGCGCCAGATAGGCCTCACGGACCGCCGGCACCTGCATGACGCGCTGAAGGAAGCGGTTATCCTCGGCCCATGCATTGCGGATGCTGAGCTGCTCGGGCGACGGATTGAAGAAGTTGCCAAAGGCCCGGTCGAGATCCCAGGGCACGAACAGGAACCGGTCGGTGGTGGGATGCAGGTAGACCACAAAATTCTGGCCCATCATCAGGATCGAATCGGTGGAACTGAGCCACACGGTGACGGCCATGAAGCGGCTGAATTCGTCCACATCCAGAAACTCCGGCAGCCTCCGGGCGAGCTCCGCGTCATCGGCCCCGGTGATCAGTCGGGCAAAGTCGTAGACCCGTTGCTCCTGTTTCCGCGTCAGGTCGGTCTTCGGGTCATAGGCCTGCCGGTAGGCAGACCAGTCGGTCCCCTGAAACTTGAACAACTCGCGGGTCACCGGTTTGAAAATGGCGCCCTTCCGGGTACCGAAGTTCGCGTCGGCCCAGTTGCTGTCGGGATTCTCAACCAGGGAATACAGGCCCAGGAGCCGGTTGGTATGGCTCCCCGGGACGTCCAGTGAGACGCGCGCGTAGGCGGTCCGGGGCGCTGGAACTCCGGCCGCGCGATACAGCTCATAGGCCAGCGGCTCATGCAGCGACGCCACATCGGTGATGTTGTTGTGGAGATTGAGTTTCGAGATGCCGGCGAGCTTTTGCCCCTTCACAAACTCGTTCAGATCCACCTTGAACGACTTCTTGTCGGTGTTCCGCGCGTCCATGAACGTGCCGTTGCCCTTGTACCGCACCGCGACGTCGCGGAAGGGAACCCCGTCGAAGGTGAGATCCGCCTTCACGTAGTCAAAATGGAGCCCCAGCGCTGCGCTCAATCCATTGCGCTGCCCCTCCTGCCCCTGGAGGCCGAACCCAGGGCCGCCCGGACCGGCGCCCGCAACGGGTCCCGACCCACGCACCACGTCACCTCCCGGGGGTGGCGGAGAAAGCACCCGGGTCAGTCCCTCACGAACCTGATCCGTCCCCACCGACCCCGTGCCGGCGGCATCCCACTCCGCAAACCACCTGCCAAAGCCGCCGGTGAATTCGTCACGCGACAACGCGCCGTTCCGATCGCCGTCGAGCGCCATCATGACGCCCATGGCGAGGAAATTGCCCGGGCCAAATCCCCCCGGACCCCTTGGAGCATCCGGACCCCCACCGAACCTGGATCCTCCCGGCGGACCCCCGGGCCCTCCAAACGGAAAGCCTCCCCCTGCCGGCGCCTCCGGTTGAAGGCCCTCCCAAGCCTCCGGACTCACGGAAAGCGTCACCCTCCAAATCCGGTCCAGGCGATAAAGATCGTCGGTTGTCCGCGGCAGGTCGGAAGAAGCACTGCCGCAGGCGGCAACCATTGCAGTGATCAGGGCAACGACACGGGTCATGGCTGGGATGACCAAATGGCGTCGAAAAGGTTACAGGCCGGCAACGGAGAGGTGAAGGACTGGTGCCGCGGCATGACCCGCCGGCTCCCGCCCGGGGGTCTGGCCGTCTTGGAACTCCGCCGCCTCAGGCGGAAGTTGCAGACGGAACGACGGGTTCATCCGTCCCAACACTTGCCGCAGGAGTCGCAGGAGTCGCGGCCGCGGCCCCCCCGGCGGCCTCGGGATCCGCCAGTTCCAGGCTCATCTGCTCCACCGGCTCGGTCCCTCCGGCTTCCGCCGTCACGAGCGCCTCGGGTCTCTGGACCGGGATCCGCCGCAACTCATCGGCGGCCGGCAGTTCCTCAAGGCTGGCGAGGCCGAAATACTCCAAGAAGGCCCGGGTGGTGGCGTATTGCATGGGTCGCCCCACCACCTCGGCCCGCCCGGCTTCCTCGATCAAACCCCGCTCTTTCAGGGTGGCGACGACACCGTCCACCGCCACCCCGCGGATCTGCTCAATCTCGGCCCGGGTGACCGGCTGGCGGTACGCGATCACGGCAAGGGTCTCCAACGCCGGCTGCGAGAGGCGGGTGGGACGGGCTTTGGCCCCCACAAACGCCCGCAGCCATGGGGAGTATTCCGGCTGGGTCACGAACTGCCAGGCCCCCGCGATGCACACCAAACGGTAACTGCGGCCGGAGGCCGCATGTTCCGCAGCCAGGACTTCCAGCGCCCCTTCAATCTCCGCTCCCGGGACCTTTCGAAAGCCCGCGGTCTCCGGAGCAGGCTCACCCTCCGTGGCGGCCTTCACGAGCACTTCGCGAAGCTCGCTGACCGACAGGGGCTTCGGCGCGCTGAAGAGCAGGGATTCCAGGATCAATTTGAGTTCCATGCGGGGGACGGGAAAAGCGGATTCAGGCGATCTGCGGACCAACCGCCGCGGCGGCGATCGGATTGGCCTCGGGATGGCCATGGACATCGGTGCCGGGAGTTGGCGGCGGCGGGGGTACAAGATCCTGAGGGGCCGCGAACACATCAATCTCACCGAAGTCCCCGTCCTGGACGAGGCCCAAAACGTTCATCCTTGAGAGCTCCAGGAGTGCAAGGAAGATGCACACGACTTCGGTTCGTGAGGTGGCCGCGGCAAACAACTCCCCAAACCGGACCCGCCCCCGCTCCGTAACGAGCGCGCGCAAGGTCTCCATCTTCTCCGTCACCGTCCACCGCTCACCAGCCACTTCCTGGGCGGGACCCGCTGCCTGAAGGCGCTTGAGGATCTCGCGGACCGCACCCACCAGCTCGAAGACGGAAACCGTCCGGCCCGGCACAGCCGGGAGGTCCCCGAAGTCCGCCCGGCCCGGGCGCCGCTCATAAATGGACTCCATCCCTTCTTCGCGCGACTGAAGCTGTGCGGCGGCGTCCTTGAACTTCCGGTACTCGACCAGCCGACGGATCAGTTCGTGGCGCGGATCCTCCTCGTCGGCGTCCTCCCCCTCGGCCGTCACCTGCTGCTCCCGGGGCAGCAGTTCACGGCTCTTGATGTAGATGAGGGTGGCCGCCATGACCAGGAACTCCCCGGCGACCTCCAGATCCAGTTTCCGAATCTGCTCCAGATAGGCCACGAACTCGGTCGCGATGCGCGTGAGGTTGACCTGATAGATGTCCACCTCCTGCTTCTTCACCAGGTGAAGCAGCAGGTCGAGCGGGCCCTCAAAGACCTCGAACTGGACTCGGTAGTCGCTCATGTGCTGACCGCGGGAACCTCGCGGTGACAGGCCAGCCTGAAATCCCGGACGGGGCTTGGCAACGGCGCGTTGCTCACGGACCCGATGCCCTGCGCCCGTTCAGTCTTCCAGGCGGATCGCCGCCGACCGGCCATGGGCATCGAGTCCCTCCATGGCGGCGAATTCCCGGACGGCCCTCAGGGCCTTGCGCAATTCCGGACGCCGGTACTCCACCACGCTGGTCCGGCGCTGGAACTGGTCCACGGTCAGTCCGGCAAAGGATCGTCCGGCGCCGCCCGTCGGCAGCGTGTGGCTGGGACCGGCCACATAGTCGCCGAGGACGGTCGGCGAATCCGGCCCGAGGAAGAGGGCCCCGGCGGTGGTGATGCGCTCCGCGATACGGCGCGCCCCGCGCACCATCACTTCGCAATGTTCCGGCGCGAGCCGGTTCACCAGCGCAACTCCGGAATCCAGATCCTTCACCTGGATCAGCCAGCCGTTGGCCTCCAGCGCCTTCGCGATGAACTCGTGACGCGACAGCGAGGGGAGTTGCCGGCGCACCTCGCGGTCCACCGCGCGCAGCAGGCGCCCCGAGGGGGTCACCAGCCACACGCGTTCCTGTCCCGACCCGTGCTCCGCCTGCGCCAGCAGGTCCGCAGCGATGAATCGCGGATCGGCGCCGTCGTCCGCCAGCACCAACACCTCGCTGGGGCCCGGCAGAAGATCCACGGCGACATGGCCGAACAACAACCGCTTCGCGGCAACGACATACGCGTTGCCCGGACCGAAGATCTTCTGCACCCGGCGGACCGTTGAGGTTCCGAACGCCATCGCCGCGATGGCCTGCGCGCCACCGATCCGATGGATCTCCGTGGCCCCGGCGAAGTTCGCGGCATACAGCAGCGCGGCGTTCACCGTGCCGTCGCGTCCGGACGGAGTGCACACCACGATTTCCGGGCATCCGGCGACCCGGGCGAGGGTGATCGTCATGAGGGCCGTGGAGACCAGCGGCGCGGTGCCGCCCGGGATGTAGAGGCCCACCCGGCTGAAGGGATCGAACTTCTCGCCGACTCGGGCTCCGTGCGAATTGGCGGCGGCCCATCCCCGCCGCAGCGAGCGCCGGGCAAAGGCGGCGATGTTGCGATGGGCCTCCGTCACCGCCGCGCGCAGCGGTTTCGTTGCCGCCAGGGACGCGTGCATCAGTTCCGCGGTGGTCACCGCAAACTGGTCCGGGCGCAGCGGCGCGCCATCAAAACGTGCCGTCAGCTCCGTCAACGCCTGATCTCCGGCCGTGCGGACGGCTTCCACGATGGCACGCGTTCGCTCCTCGATTCCGGGATCAAAGAGGCTGGAGGCCGAGGCGCAGGCCTCGATCTGTTCGGCAAACCCCGGGTCGGCATGGCGGACAATGCGCATGGCCGGGCAGGGTAGGGAGGGCGCCCTTGAAGTCAAAGGGACGGGGGCCCCTCAGGCTCCGGCAACGGACCGCAGGTCGTGGTGCAGCGTCGCCGTGGAGGCAATGTCAGCACGGAAACCCGGCGCCCCCACGGCGCCGCTGCCGGCGCCAGTCCGTCCGCGGCTTCGGGGGAACCCGCCGCTGCGGCGACAGGCCCGGAACCGGCCGCGTCGCGCAGGGCGGCCAGCAATTCCGGGGTCAGGTGCAGGCGGCCGGAGACCAGTCCGCGGGCCACAATTCGAATTGGGTTCATGGGAGACTTGGGTTGATGGCTTCCGGCAAATCGTTCGGGAGCGCCCCGGACCGGACCGAGACGCCGGTCGCACCTGCCGCTGCCCCGGCTCCAACACACGAGGCACCCGCAGAAATCCGCCGCCGCTCCCATCAACGACAACCCGAACCGGGAACAGCATCGGAGCGACCGGCGCCAAAATCGGTCACGCACCTGCAGGATTCGACGGCCACCGCGGCCTCCGCAGCCACCCGGCCGCCGAGCACACCGGTGTACCGGAGGGCATCCAGTGCCTCCTCGGTGACCCCGGGGACCCGTCGAAGCCCGTGGGCTTCTTCGGAATCCCTCGAGGGATCCAGCTCGGAATGCGGTCCGGTGTGCATTGTCGGTTTCCTGCAAGAGCGGCGGCGCCTGGGCACATCCACTCTCAACACCAGCAATGGACGCACCCCGGCTTACCGCCCTGTTTCCGCCGGATTACAGATGGGAAAGGGGCGCCCGAAAAATTCCTTCCTCGCCGGGACGCCCCGCCGTTGTATTCCGGGCCGATGGATCCGCTGCTCAAGCTCCTCGCGTCCGATGCCTCCAAGGCCACACCCCGCCTTGCCGCCATGCTTGGCGTCACCGAGGCCGAGATCCGTTCGCGCATCCGTGCGGCGGAACAGGAAGGCCTCATCCTGGGCTACCGCGCCGTGCTGAACGAAGAGAAGCTGGGACGCGACCTCGTCCGCGCCATCATCGAGGTGCGCATCACGCCCGAGCGCGGCGGGGGATTCGACAAGCTCGCCGACCGCATCGCCCGTCACGCGGAGGTTCGCTCCTGTCATCTGATGTCCGGTGGCTACGATCTGCTGGTCGAGGTCGAGGGCGCGTCGCTCCGCGAGGTGGCGACGTTTGTCTCCGAAAAACTGGCCACCGTTCAGGGCGTGCTCTCGACCGCCACCCACTTCGTGCTGCGGGCGTACAAGGAACAGGGCGTGCTCATGGACGCCGCCACCGCCGACGAGCGCCTCGCCGTCACCCCGTGAACACCGGACCGCTCGGTTCAGGCGGCATCCCCGCCGTCTTGACCTTCCCCGGAAGGCGGCGGACGTTGATGCCGAGGTGAACACGGCGAACTCCAGAATTCTTGTGTTGGTGGAGCCCCCCACGGCGTTCATCCGCTGCGTCGGGCGTGCCGGTGCCGAGCGGGCCCGCGATTTCAAGCAACTCGTCGGGCGTCTGGAATCCCAGGGCATCCGTCAGGTGTGCCTCGATCTGACCGAATGCAAGCTGATGGACAGCACCTTCTCCGGCGTCCTGGCTGCCCTCGCCACGGGACCCAACCCGGCCGTGGCCCCGCCCCCCGGTTGTCCCGAGTTTGTCCTCGTCAATCCGAACGAGCGCGTCCGCGACCTGCTCGACAACCTGGGGGTCCTGCCGCGGGTCAACGTGCTGGAAGGCCAGACCTCTGCCGGGCCCACCATGCCCGCGGTCGAATTGGCGCCAGGTTCCCAGAGCCGCGACGAGGTCCGCGACGCCTGCCTTGACGCCCACCGGTTCCTCATGGCGCTGGACCCGCGCAACGTCCCCAAGTTCCAGGAATTGACCCGTGCCCTGGAGGTGGAGAAGGCGGCCGGAGGATGACCACCCGTCGGGGCACCGGCGCCGTCCGCGTGGCCATCTTGCCGGCACCCGGCTTCATAGGTTCGCCCGTGAAGTCGCGGTCCACCCCCCACGCTGCCGCAGGGACGGCTTGCGCGTATCATGGGCGAGGCAAACTCACTCGACCGCCTTCACCTGCGGGATCTTCCAGGTGCCGTCGAGGAGGGATGGCGGGGTCACCTGCGGCCAGTAGAGCCGCAACATAAGGATGAACTGGTCCTTGGGTGCGGGCAGCCAGTTGGAGTCCCAGTCGGCGCCGGGGCTTTCGTTCTGGATGTAAAGGTCCACGGAGCCGTCCGCGTTGGGCTTCAGGTTCTGGCGGGCGCTGATGCTGTAACGGTTGAGCGGATTGTTCACAAAGAAGTAATCCTTGTCGTACATCGTCAACGACCAGAAGCCCTCGGCGGGCGGGAGCTGGCCCTTGGGGAAGTGCATCACGTACTTTTTCGCCCCGGTATAGGACTCGACGACGTTCGGGCCTTCGGACGTGGGATAGACCGCGTCCTGCGGACGATTCGCCCCAAGACCGATGGCGGTGATCAGGGCGCGTTGCAGGTAGTTCACGCCGTACTCGCCGGTCTTGGTCGTGAAGAGCCACCCATGTTCCAGCCGGCTGTCGCCGGCGAGAATCCCCGCCTTCAACCACGCCATGATCTTCTCGTTGGCAATCTTCGGAACCATGGAGAAGGCCTCCTTCGCCAGCGGGTCGAGCCTGCTTCCGTCAAACGGCTGGCCGGGGACGATTCCCAATTTCGCCATCTTCGCGAGGACCGGCCCGTCGTCGGCGGCGGGTGGATTGTCCTTCATCAACCGGGCGAGCAGGTTGAAGTAGTCCCCGGCACTGAGGGCGTTGACCTGTTCCCGCACCGCCGTCTTCATGTCCAGCGAGGGATCCACCGTTCCGGCCGGCGGTGTGTAGGGCCTGCCATAGGCGCTGAGCGGCACCACGGTAATTTCGTCCTGGAGCTTGTGGACGGCGGCATAGTCCTCGGGGGTGCCGGTGCAATAGATGCGGCCGAGCAGCCAGACCATGGCCGTGGGAGACTTGTATTCCGTCACGCCCGGCGGCAACGTGCCCTTCCAGCCCGGCCCGGTGATGGCATGGGTTTGTGCGCCGGTGCCGGTGGTCCGTTTGCCCGGAACCTGGAAGACTTCCGTCCAACCGCTGAGCATCGGGAACAGGTAATAGCGGTCGTTCGCGTCCGGCAGGCTCAACACCCACGGCTCCCGTCCCACGTCAATCCACGCCGTGGTGTATAGGGTGTCTGCGTTCGGAGCAGTCACGTCGCGATAGCTGGCATCCGGATAGTGGCGCATCCGGACGAACTGTCCCATGGGGGCCCGCGAACCCGCGGGCTCGCGGACGTTGGTCATCACGCGACGGGTCACTTCCATCGTCACCAGCGGGTAGCCGTAAACATAGGCTTCCACCCCGTCGTGGACCGCCTCAAAGACGTTCTCCCTGGCTTGAATTGGAGTGAAGCCGGTGATCAGAGCGACACAGGCTGCGAGCGCTTGGTGGAAGCTGCTGCGAGTCAATGGTTTCATAATGTGCGGGGATGTTCTCTTCATGGTTATGGAGGCAAAACCTTCGGGGCTTTCGTTGTTTCTCGGGTGGGGGGCGCACGGGACGCTTCGGTTTGCCTGTTTACCGCGCGACTTGAAGCGCTGGCGGCGCCCAGGTGCCTGCACCGGGCGGCAGGATCGAAGGGGTTTCGGTCCTGGGCCAGTAAAGGCGCATGACGAGATAAATCGGTCCGTCGGGCGCGGGCAGCCAATTGGATTCGTTGTCGGCGCCGGGAGATTTGCTCTGGAGGTACATCGTCAACGAGCCGTCCGGATTCATCTTCATACCGGGCAGCATCGGGGAATTGATGAGGTAGCGGTTGATCGGGTTCTCGATGAGCAGCTGCGTCCTGCCGTCATACATCGTCACGGACCAGAAGGCGTTGACGGGTGGGAACTGGCCGGCGGGGAAGGTGAGGGTGTAGTCGTGCTTGCTGCCGTCGAGCAGTTCGCCATTTGGCAGCGACTTGGTCAGGGGATACATGGCTTCGACGGCGTCATTGCCGTAGATGCCGCCCTTGGCGGCGGCGGCGCGTTTCAACCAGTCGCCGTTGAAGAAGGCGCGGTCGCCAAACAATGAGCCGACTTCCCACCCATTGATGTTCTTCTGCCCCGCGGAGAGGTAACGCTCGACCTTCTCCGCGCCTTCCTTCATGGCCCGCCCGATCGCGGCCTTATGGGCGGCATCAAGGTCTTCAAAATTGAAGGTCTTGCCGGCGCCGATGCCGAGGCGGGCCAGTTGGGCGCGCATCTCCATTTCCTCCGGTCCCGGTGGCGCGAATTGCAGGGCGAAGTCGAGATACGAGAAGAAGTTCGTCTTCGCCATCGCGTCATTGATGGGCGGGAACTCGACGGCCGGCGCGGCGGACGGGGCGGGCCGGTTCAGGTATTGGGAAAGCGGCCGCACCAGGTAGCCGGACTGAACCTTGATCACATTGGGCATGTCCGCCGGGTTGATGAGTTGGGTGCGGTAGGCCGCCAGGGAGAATTGTGTGCCGGACCGGAAGACCTGCTTGATGCCCGGCGGAGTCTCGCCCCTCCAGTCAGGTCCGACGACCAGATAGTCGCCCGGTTCATTGCCCGTGGCACGGCTGCCGATGTAGCCGTAGTTGAAGGTGTTGCCGTCGGTGAGCATCACCGAGTAATACCGGGTTCGTTCCACCGCGGGAACGGACAGCACGATGGGTTCGGCGCGCAGATCAAGCCAGGCGAGGGAATAGGGCGTGTCGCTGTTGGGCGTGATGATGGCCGTATCCTTGTAGGTAAACACCCGCGGCTCGTTGAGGATCTGGTTGAACGGGGCCTTGAACTGGCCGGAATTCCTGTCCACGGAGTATGCATACATCACCGCGTAGTTCATCACGATGGGCAGTCCGTAGATGAAGCCTGCCTCGGCGATGACCTGGGTTTCGGCAAGGCCCGGCGCAGCGCCGGCTGCCGGCTGCGCGTGGGCGTTGCTCCCGGGCAGGTTGCCGGTGATCCCGGACAGGGTGAGCGCTGCGGTCAAGGCCGCGTTTGTGAGTTCCTTGCTGATTGGTTTCATGGTCGAGTCCTGAGTGTTCTTCGAGGAATCAAAGTGGCTTCGGTTCGATGCGGCAGGCCGCCGGTTCATTGTGGGGTTTGGATTCACCGGCGGGAGTTCGTGAGCGGGCAGGGAAGCCCGCAGGGCCGGCGGACTTTTGAATGGCGTCCACCACGAGGCAACCCGGATCGGTCTTTCGGAAGAAGCCGGCACATCCGAATGTCTGGGCCTGCGTCCGGAGTTCTGGGTCCTCCAGGGCGGTGATGAAAATGATAGGGGTGGTGTCGTTGCGTTCCGCCAGGCGGCGGCTGAGTTCAAGTCCGGACATGCCCCCCGGCTGAACATCCAGCAGGAGGCAGTCGAAATGCGGCCGCAGGGCATCATCCAAGAAGGACCCGGCGGAGTGGTAGGTTGCCGGCTGAAGCCCGGCGGCCCGGAGCCGGCGGCTTGAGGAACGGCACAGGCTCGCGTCGTCGTCCACGACGGCGACGTTCATGACCCTTGCGGTCGGTTCCGATCCCTGCACGGAGCAAGCCTTCTATGCGGCCGCAGAGCCGGACTACTGCCCTTTGGGGAAGGTGCTCAAGGGCGGACACCCTGGACGCCCGACGCCGACCCGGCGCTATTGGAATCCCGCGTCCTGCGCAAGTCGCGTCAGCTCCGCCACGGAATGCACGCCGAGCTTGGTCGTGACACGGAATCGGTGGAGTTTGACGGTCCGTTCGTGAATGCCGAGGTCCGAGGCGATCTGCTTGTTGAGGCTCCCGCGCAAGACCCCGCGGAGCACCTCGCACTCGCGGGGGCTCAGCGTTTCAAACCGCCGCCGCAAGGCGTCCCGTCGAGACCGCTCGGCGTGCTCCTGCTCGTTTCGGGCCAGGGCGCGATCCACGGCGCCCAGCAGCTGATCCCTGGGCGCATCCTTGGTGAGGAAATCCTCCGCCCCGCGGCGCATGGCCTGGACGGTGACCGGAATGTCCCCGTGTCCGGTGAGGAACAGAATCGGAAGCGGGCTGCCGTTCTGCCGCAGCGCCTCCTGAAGAGCCATCCCGTCCATGCCCGGCATCCTCAGGTCCGTGATGAGGCAGCCGCGGGTGCCCGGCTGCAGGGACTTCAGAAATTCCTTTGCGGAGGGATGGGTGACCACAGCGTACCCCGAGGCCCTGAGCAGACGTGAGAGCGACCGGAGAAAGGACGCGTCATCGTCAACGAGATGCACGGTGGCGGGCACCAGGTCGTTCGCGGGGTCGTTCTTCACGTTGGGCGGGGTGCGGCTTCCGTGGAGGCGGCCCCCGGCAGGGAGAATGTGAGGCAGGCCCCGATTTCGGAATGGTTTTCCGCCCGAAGGCTGCCGCCGTGCGACTCGATGATCGTGCGGCAGATCATGAGTCCGATGCCCATGCCGACCGGCTTGGTGGAGAAAAATGGCTCGAAGAGTCTTGAAAGATTCCGGGCCGAAATCCCCGGGCCGGAGTCGCGGACGCTCACCTCGACCGTGAACTCTGGAGCGCGACGGACCTCAATGACGAGCGTCCGGCGTTCCGTGGGAACGTCGTTCATTGCGTCCATGCTGTTGAGAACCAGATTCAACAGGAATTGCTGGATCTGGATGCGCTCGCCTCCGGAGCGCGCATCCTCTATTCGGAAGATCTGCAAACCGACCGCACGATTGGTGACCTCCACATCGAGAATCCGTTCGACCCGTGGTTTCCGCGCAAATTGAGGGTGAGCCCTCAATGGACGCACCAGTACGACGGGTCCGGGAACGGGGCGGCTTGCTCCTTGAACGGCTCGCAAAGGATGACTACGGTGGGATTGTGTTCGAGGCCCAAAACCAGCGGTACGGATCCCCTCCCTGGATCCAGATCGCAATTTTGGCCGTCCTTCAGTCGGTGATCCTCCAGGCTCAACTTCCATTCCTCGGAACACCCCTGCCGATTCCGGGACGCATCGAGGCGGAATTCTTCGACTTGGGGGGTGAAGGTGTGGGCTTCCATCGCTCGGGAAGTGACCAGCCCGACGACGACAATGACTTTCCCTACATTTCCTTTCGACCGGACGAGGAGATGACCACCGCGATCTTCGGCCCAACCAATGTGGTCCTGAAGTCCTCCGAGTGGCTCAGTTACGCGGTGCACTGCACCGGGACCGGTTCCTATACCCTCCAGGTGAAGACGTCCGGTCCGCCCGTCTACCTGGTCTTTATTCGGGAGGATCGCTTCCATCCGATCTACGACACGTATCCGGTCCCGGCCACCCTTCATCTGGAGCTGGACGGGCAGGATGTCACCGGGCCGACCGAGGTGCGGGAAAACCTCGTCTTCCCCCGAATTCGGATCACTGAGGGACCGCATCAGCTTCGCCTGGTCATGGACCACGTTGCGGACGCCCGACCGAGGGATGTAGGCTATCACGGTCAGGGGTTCCACCTCTGGCCCCGGAATGCCGTTGCCGTTGACTGGATTCAGCTGGATCCCGCGCCCCTGGCGCTCCGCGAGACCAGGGTCGCTGGCGACTACCACAACGGGTTCCGCGACGGTTTCGGGGAGGACGCGCGATTCGGGGAGGGGGTCTCGCTCGCGGGGCAGCGATCCAGCGGCGAACTGGTCATTCTGGATCCGGCCAATAGCGCAGTCCGCCTTCTCGGGACCGATGTCAGGGTCCAGACCTTGGCCGGATACCCCGGCAACCCGGTCCGGGACGGACCAGGAACCAATGCCGGCTTCGCGAAGATCCGCGACGCAGTGATCACTTCCGAAGACGCAATTGTGCTCGTGGACCAGGAGGAGAACGGCCCCGATCGGATCCGGAGGATTGCCCCCAACGGCGACGTCTCCACCCTCCACTCCGGGCGACCGGTGGTCTCGCTCCAGGATTTCAGTCCCGGCCAGTTCGGATTTGAGACGGTCGAACGTCCGGTACCCCTGAGCCGGGTGCTGCTTTCGGAATCCGGTGACCTTCTGCTGGTGGGTTCCCTGGACGATTTCTGGCTGGACATAGGCCCTGGCCCGATGCACTCGGCAGAATGGTTTCCCTACACGCGGTACGTGTGGTTTCAACTGTCCGGCAACGAACTGACCCTCACCCAATTAAAGGGGCCGCCCCCGCCACCGTCGGAACCGACCGACCTCGGCAACGGCGTCCGTCGGCATCCCGTCAGCGGACGGTTGGTGACCGGGAATGTTCCAGGCTTCTCCACCAACCTGGTCCATTGGTCTTTGGTCGTCGCGCCGATCAGCCGGCTGACGGATGGCACTGCGGGCGGCCTAAGTTCGCTGGCCGTTTTCGCGACGGAAGCATGGATCTCGTTGAATCTCCGCGAGCGTCCCAGAATCGAGTACTTCCGCGCCGTCCTGCTGTCGCGATAAATCCCGGAGGCGTGGCAACCTGCTACCGTGCGGCCGTGAGATCCACGAGCCGCGCAACCGGATCTGGAGACCGAAGGCTTCGTCCGCCCGTTCAGGCACCGGCCGGCTGAAGCCTCGTCACCACAAGTGTGTCCTGCTCCGAGGTGGTGTCCGGGGAGGAATTGCAGCAACCCAATCCCGGCACCCCGTGTCGGATTTCGTCCGTTCCGGGAGTATTGTGCAGTGAGCGTCATGGATGAAGCCACCGACAGGGACTTGCTGGACCGCTATCTCACGGCGGCCGACGAGGACGCCTTTGCAGCGCTCGTGCACCGGCACTGTGACCTGGTCTGGGCCACCGCGTGGCGGGTGCTGGGCGATCCCGGGACCGCCGAGGATGTGACCCAGGCGGTCTTCAGCCTCCTCGCGCGCAAGGCTGGCCGGTTGCCCGCCGGCACCGTGCTCGCGGGCTGGCTCCACCGAAGCGCGTGGCTGGAAGCCCGGAAGCAGGCCCGTAACGCGGCCCGGCGCACCCGACGGGAACAAATGGCCATGAATGAGCTGGACCGTGTTCAGGCCCCGGACGCCTCCCAACTGGACCCCGGGGTCCTTGCGCTGCAACCGCTGCTGGACGCCGCCCTCGAGTCCCTCGGAGAGCAGGACCGGCAGGCCGTCATCCTGCGTTATCTGTCCGGACGCACCCTTGCCGAGGTGGGCACCGTGCTGGGTGCAAGTGACGATGCCGCCCAGAAGCGGGTCCGTCGCGCGATGGACCGCCTGCGCGGCTGGTTTCAGCAACGCGGCATCACGGCTGGAGATGGGACGCTTGCCGCCGCCCTCGCGCTGGCCGGCACCCAGACCGCCCCTCCGGCCCTTGCTGCAGCAGTTGGCGTTGCGGCACTGGCCGGTGCCCCGGCCGCGGCACCATGGCTTTCATCTTTTGTGCTGATGAAATCTCAGATTGCGCTTGGAGCCGTCGCCGCAATTGCGGCAACAACCTTTTGGTGGCAGCAGGCCCGGTGGAACCGGCTCACGCACGATTACGAGGGCCTCCGCGACCGCCTGATGGCCGCCGAGGCCGCCGCGCCGGTGTCGAACGTTCCGCGGCCCGGGGATGACGACCGCCGGCGAGAGGAGCAGGCGGAATTGCTGCGCCTGCGCGGTGAGGTGGCGCAACTTCGCAGGACACAGGCGGAACGTGACCGTCAGGCTGCCGTTCCCGCTGAGGAACGCGCGAGGCGCGCTGAAGCCCTCGCCGAGGGGCTCTTGGAGGAGGTGAAATTTCGCCAGTTTCGCGAGCAAACGATCGAGATGGGAAAACGGATGGGCCTGGCAGCGAGAATCTACGCCTCGGACCACGGCGACCAATTGCCGATCAACCCGGAGGAATGGCAGCAAGCCCTGACCGTCGCGGGCGTGGATGGAGTCCCCGGGGGGTCCGGAGACCCCATGGCGGACGCCTTTGAAGTGTATGGTCATCCTCGCGCCCCGCGCCCTGACGAACCCACCCTGATCCTACTCCGCGAGCGCACGGCACGACGCATTCCGAAATCGATCCTGAAAGAGGAGGATCTGCCACCGATCCGTCCGTTTGCCATTCCGCTCCGAGAGGGCTGGGAACGCATCTACGTCCTCGCGGATGGCTCCGTCCAGACCATCAGCAGCACCGATGGGAGCTTTCGTGAATTCGAATCCGAAGGCACCGCAATCCCGGATCCCTAAATCCGGTCCGGCCCGGGTTCAACCGATGCGCCAGAGTTGCCGGAGCGGGCGGGTCAGCGCCGGTCCACGTGGCCGCGGTCCACGGGCTCGACATGCGCGAGCTTCTGCGGGTCCCTGGGACTGCTCAGCACGCGCCAGAGGCACCAGACGAACAGGAGGGTCACGAAGCCGACCGAGAGGGTGAGATTGATCCAGCCGCCGGGGGTCATGTCAGTCGTTCTCCAGTTCCTTGATCTCCTGCTTCGCCCAGGTCTTGCCGGCGATGTTCACCAGCAGGAGCGAAAAGAGGGTCATGATGATGATGAGCCCGACGCTGAGGCGGGCGACCTGGTTGGGGGGGTCGCCGAAGAGGTCCTTCACGTAGCCGGTGGGATCGAACGCCGGGGTGCTGAACGAGAAGTTCCAGCCGAAGACGTTTTTGAGGATGAAGAGCCCGAAGATCGTGACGAGGTAGACCGGGGTGACGTACTTGATGATGAACTTGAAGATCTCCGGGATGCGCATTTCCGCCCCCTCGTGCGCGATCTCCCAGCCCTTCTTCACGCCGACGACCCAGCCGAAGATGATGATGAGCAGGGTGGCCTGCACGAAAAGCATCACGGTGCCGACCCAGAAATCCAGCGTATCGAGCGCCTTCAGGTTTGCGGAGAAGTACCACACGAACAAGGTGCCAAAGGCGGTGACCAGCCCGAGGATGGCGACCGAGGCGCGGCGGTTGAGGCCGACGCCCTCCTCGAGAAAGGCAATGCCCGGCTGCAGCATCGAGAGTGAGCTGGTGATGGCGGCGAGGAAGAGGAGCAGGAAGAAGATCGAGGCGAACACCTGGCCTGCCGGCATGCGTGCGAACACTTCGGGCAGGACGGTAAAACCCAGGCCGAAGGTGCCCTGGCCGACGATGCCGGCAGCGCCGAGGAACATGAACGCGGCCGGCACGGTGATGAGACCGCCAAGGCCGACCTCGCAGAACTCGTTCGTGGCCGATGCGGTCAGGCCGGACAGCACGACGTCGTCCCGCCGCCGCAGATAGCTCGCGTAGGTGATGATGACGCCGAAACCGACGGAGAGGCTGAAGAAGATCTGTCCGGCGGCGGCGAGCCAAAGCTGCGGATTTTTCAGACCGCCGGCGATGTCGCCCGGATTCCACATGTAGCCGAGGCCGTTGAGCACGTTCTGGTCGGGCTTGGCCGGGTCGGGTGTGCCGAGCGTGAGCACGCGCGCCAGCGTGACCAGTGCGATGGCAATGAGCGCCGGCATGGCAAACTTGCAGACGATTTCGATGCCGCGGTTGATGCCCCGGTAGATGAAGAAGAAATTCAGCAGGTAAACCAGGACGAGGAAGAGGCCGACATCGCCGTAGCCGAAGTGCAGCGCGACGCCGTCGGCGGTCGCCCCCGTGAAACGTCCGAAGAAATCGCCGTAGTTCATGCCCGGCCCGCCGAGGCGTCCGGTGAGGGCGTTCGCGGCATAGCCGAGGCACCACGCCTCGACGTAGACGTAGTACATGTAGATCGTCACCGGCACGACAAAGCCGATCGCGCCGAGGTATTTGCCCACGGGATTGCGAAGCAATGCGTGAAAGATGCCCGGCGTGGAGTGGAAACCGAACCGGCCGCCGTAGCGGCCGAGCGTCCATTCGGTCCAGCAGATGGGGATGCCGACAATCAGCAGCGAGACAAAGTAGGCGACCATGAAGGCGCCGCCGCCGTACTGGGCGGCCTGTCCGGGAAAGCGGAGAAAATTGCCCAGGCCCACGGCGCTGCCAGCCACCGCCAGAATCACGCCCAGGCGGGAACTCCACACTTCTTTCGGGGGGGTGCAGGCCATCAACGCGCCGATGAAACGGGAACGGCCGCCGCGTGCAAACCCCAAGTTGCCGCGGTCACCGGATGGCGCCGTTCCATGAAGGCAGGGACCGGCTGGGGCGGCTGGAGATGCCGTCTCCCGGACTTTTGGGGGGAGGGGCGACGGCGGCGCTTGACCCCCGGACGAACGCCGGGTTGGCTGACGATCCATGGGGAGCATCCTTTCCTCGGCTCGTGGCGTCGTCGCGCGCCATTCCGGACTCCGGGCATTCACCCTGATCGAATTGCTGGTGGTGATCGCGATCATCGCCATCCTTGCCGGCATGCTGCTGCCGGCGTTGTCGCGAGCCAGGGCGAAGGCGCAGGCGATCAAGTGTGTCAGCAACGAGAAGCAGATCGTCCTCGGCTATCTGCTGTACGCGGGTGACCAGTCCGATTACCTGCCCGTGGCCGGCACGGAGGTCCCCCGCGGCTCCGGCTGGGTGGCTCCGAGCCGCTGGTTTCAGGAGATTTCCCCATATATTTCGAGTCCGGAAACGGGCTCCGGCGGGTTCACGAATCTCGTCGCCCGCAATAAGGTGGTGGCCTGTCCCACCGCACGGCTGGGGACCAACGTGATCCCGGCGAATGTGCCGGGACACGAGGGATACGGCGGGTACGGGCACAACTACACCTACCTCGGATACACCCAGGTGGATCACGTCAAGGCCAGCAGCATCACCAAGCCCGCGGAAACCTGCATGAACGGGGACGGACTCGATCCCAACCGGGAGTTGTCCTGGTGGAACTACGGCTACCTATATCCCCCCAGTCTCCGGATTCCCGTCTTTCGATACGTCCGACACGGCACGGGTGGCAACTACGGCTGGGCCGACGGGCATGTGTCCTTCGTTTCGTGGAAGGTGATGTCGGCGGGCCAGAACGGGAAACTGGACTGGTACTATCAGCCGAAGCCCTGAGGGATTTCGAGGCCGGTGCCGGCCGGATGGTACGCGACGGAGCGGCGCCGGCCGCTGATCGTGGAGGGCGCGCCGGGAGGATCCCGACGCCCGATGCAAAGACCCCGGGAAACAACCCGGGCCGCCGGGTTCCGTGCCCGCGCGAGACAATCCGCCGGCAGGACGACGGGCCCTCGAGCCCTGCCTGCCGGCGGTGCTGCGGTTCGTAACCGGGATACCGCCGGAGCGTTCAGCGCACAACCCGGTAGCCACGGAAGCCATCCAGCGGCACCACGGTGTACGTGTTGCCCGGCGGCGCCGGGGTGACCGGCCTCCAGGCCGTCGGCGTGCCGAGGGCATCCGTCTCCTCCAGGACCCCCTCGCCGGTCCATGTGATCACGACGTTTTCCCCCTGGAGCGTCGCGGTGACCTGGGGTGGCGCGGAGGTGTCCTCGCCGCCGAGGACCCGCGCGTTGTCAAACACCCCGCGCACGACGTTTCCGGTTTCGTCGGCATAGGCACCAAATCCGAAGGACAATCCGGTGCTGAATGGGAACGGAACCTCGGCGCCGAAGAGGTCGTTGAGGTAGAGCTTCACGCTCGCGCCGTTGGCCACCAGCTTCATCCGGTGGTTGCCACGATTGTCAAACTGGCCGCCATCGAAGGCTGCGATGTTCACGCCGGCGCCGGTCGCATCATCATCCGCCCCTCCGGTCACCTTGTTGTACCGCCACCCGAAATTGCGCCCGTCATGGGCGAGGTAATCGGAGAAGAACACGAAATTCCCGACGGCGTCGCGAATCCAGGCGCCGGTGCGTTGCTCGGCGCCCGTGCCGGTCACGAGATCAAAGCCGACCGATACCCGGTCAATCTCGAAGGTCACCGGCGTGGTCACCGCCGCGTCATACGTGGCCACAGTGTACAGCGCCAGCCCCGGCCACAGGGAGGACTCCACGGTCACCGTGATCCGGGCGGCACCGCCGGACACCGTCACGGCCGACGCCGTCGCGTCGAAGGTTCCAAAGTCGAACGGCGTTTCGTCCTGACGCCACTTCGTTGTGTCCACCTCGGATCCGCTGAAGTCATCCGACAACAACACCAGCGGGAGGGCCACCACGTCCACTGACAGCGACCCGGTCACACACGATGCCGGGCTGGTGACGATGTCGAACACCGTGGCGCCTTTACCGACCGGCGTGATGCCGAAGGACTGGCGGTTGGGGGCTCCCGCCGGAAAGTTCAGGGTGAGCGACCCCCCCGTGGCGCCCGCGGGGACCGCGACGGCCGGGTTCCTGCTGGTGATCGTCACCGTCACCGGTGCCTGGTCATTCAGGAGCTGCGGCACGGTCACGACCCCCTGGCGTCCGCTGTCCCCCAAGGTCATCGAAACCGCCCCGGGCGACAGATCCGTGCAGGGGAGCACATACCCGACTTGAAGGTTGTCGAACACGCCGGTGACGGTGTCGCCCTCGGCCCGTGCATACACTCCCAGTTCCACGTGCAGTCCGGTGGTCGCCTCGAGAGCGAACCGGCCCCCGGAGACGCCGTTGAGGAAGACCTCCACCGTGCGGCCGTCCGCGACCAGCTTCATCCGGTGGTTGCCCCCGTCGAAGTCCAGATCGTCGAAGACCGCGAGGTTCACGCCGCCGCCGGTGTCGCCCTGGTTCACCTGCCAGCCGTTTTCGCCAATGTTGTGGCCGAAGAAGAGATAGCGCGACCGGTCGCCTGTCGTCAGGAAGATCCCTGAGCGTGCGGCGGTGCCGAAATAGTCGAGGCTGACCCGGTCCGCCTCCACCACGAGGTTCAGGTCCCGCGTCGCGGTGAACGTCCCCACAGATTTCACGGAGGCGCCGGACCAGAAGTCCGTCTCTGCGGTCCCGTCAATGTAGAGGGCGCCCGCGGACTGGGTCACGGTGTAGGTACCGGTGCCCGCCTCAAATCCCCGGTTCGACACCTGCCATCGGGCTGGATCGAGCGCCGGCCCGTTGAAGTTGTCCTCCAGGGCAACCCCGGGGCCGGAGAGGACCGCGACGGACAACCGGTTGCCGCCCGCGATGTCCCCTTGCAGCGAGAACTGGGCGCCGCCCACCGCGGTTCCCCGGATTCGGAACGTCCGTGTGTTCGCCCCGCCCGCCGGGAACGTCAGGCTCAAGGTGCCGCCCGTCCCGCCCTCGGGCACCGCGATGGCCGGGTCGCTGCTCACCACCTGCACCTGGACCGCCCGCTGCGAATTCAGGCCCTGGGGAATGCGTACCGTGATTTCCGGACTCGCCGTACCCACCCGGACCCCGACTTCCGACTGGCCGAAGGTGGCGGACCCGGTGGACTCGATCAGCAGATTGTCCCATGTGGTGTCTGCGGTGTCCCCGTTGGCCCGCGCGAAGGCTCCGAACTGGAAAATGACCGGCGAGAAGGGGAACCGGACGGTCGGTCCGGGAATGTCGTCAAGGAACAGCCGGACCGTTTGCCCGTCGGCCACCATCTTCATCCGGTGCAGTCCGCCATCATCGAACTGCTCGCCGTTGTACGCCGCGATGTCGGTTCCGCTGCCGGTGGGCACATCGCCGTCCTCACCGATCTTGCGGTTGAATCGCCACCCACCCTCGCCGCGGACGTCGGCGAACAACACGTAGTAGGTCATGCTCGCATCCATGATCCACAGGGCGCTTCGCGACGCCGAGCCAACCCCCGCCTCGGCCACGCGGTCAATGGACAGGGTCACCGTCTCGGTCTCCGAGGGAGCAAAGGTCGGGACGATGCGCAGGGTGCCCCCCGACCACCATTGCTGGGTGGTCTCTCCGACGAAGCGGATCACCCCGTCACCGGCGACAGCCTCAATGGTGCCGACGCCGCCTTCAAAGAAGGGCGAATCGGGAACGTACTTCGCCGGATCAATCGTGTTGGATGAGAAGTCATCCTCGAACAGGGGTGGCACCGCGGCGGTCGCCACGGTTTCGATCTTGAGGTTGTCCCATGTGGTGTCTGCCGTGTCCCCGTTGGCGCGCGCATAGGCCCCCAGGTGGACCACAATCTTCGAGAAGGGGAATTTCACCTCGGCGCCCAGGATGCCGTCCAGGTACAGCTTGACCGTCCGTCCGTCGGCGATCACCCCCATCCGGTGCAGGCCGCCATCATCAAAATCGCCGCCATTGAAGGCCCCAATGTCGGTCCCGCTGCCGGTGGGCACGTCGCCGTCCTCACCAATCTTGCGGTTGTAGCGCCAGCCGCCCTCGCCGCGGACGTCCGCAAACAGGACGTATTGCGTCTGGGTCTCGTCGAGGATCCAGAGGGCGCTCCGGGAGGCCGAGCCCACGCCCAGCTCGGCGACGCGGTCCACGGTGACCACGACCGGTGCCGCTTCGGTTGCCGTGAATGTGGGCACCACCCGCAGGGTCCCGCCCGACCACCACTGCTGGGTCGTTTCCCCGGTGAACCGCAGCGTCCCGTCGCTGATCTGTCCCTGAATTGTCCCCACGCCGCCCTCGAAGAACGGGGAATCGGGTTGAAATTTCGCCGGGTCCACCGCGCTCCCTGAGAAGTCATCCGAGAAGACCACCGCCATGGCCGGACTCGTTTCAATCCGGAGGTTGTCCCATGTCGTATCCGCGGTGTCGTCGTTTGCCCGGGCATACGCGCCAAATTGGAACACGACCTTGTTGAATGGAAACTTCACCTCGGCGCCCAACACCCCGTCCAGGTAGAGCTTCGCGGTGGCGCCATCGGCCACAATGCTCATGCGATGCAGCGCGCCGTCGTCGTAGTTGCCCCCATTGAACGGCCCGAT
Organism: Verrucomicrobiia bacterium; assembly: GCA_019634635.1. Classification (NCBI taxonomy): domain Bacteria; kingdom Pseudomonadati; phylum Verrucomicrobiota; class Verrucomicrobiia; species Verrucomicrobiia bacterium. The sequence goes on along the minus strand of JAHCBB010000007.1, from coordinate 183,884 downwards.
GTCAGTCCCGCTCCCTGTGGGCACATCACCGTCCTCGCCGATCTTGCGATTATACCGCCAGCCCCCCTCGCCGCGAACGTCGGCAAACAGGACGTAATGCGTCTTGGTCTCATCGAGAATCCACAGGGCGCTCCGGGACGCCGAGCCGACGCCGGCCTCCGCCACGCGGTCAATCGAGATTGTCACCGGCGTCGCCTCGGTGGCGGCGTAGACCCCGGCGATCTGCAGGGTGCCTCCCGACCACCATTGCTGCGTCGTCGTCCCCACGAACCGCATCACCCCGTCGCCGGCCTGGGCGCCAATGTCGCCCACGCCGCCCTCAAAAAACGGGGAATCCGGTGTGTACTTCGCAGGGTCAATGCTGTTGGAGGAGAAGTCGTCCTGGAACAGCACCTGGGTCAATTGCTGGGCCTGGAGGGAGGCCGCGAAAACCGTCAGGACAGCCGCAAGGGCCATCGCCTTCGAGTGGAAGTGGTTCATGGCAGAATCAGGGAACGCGTGATGGAATGCGTGGAGCGATCCGGGCGTCAATCCGAAACGGCGACCGGCGTTACTTTATCACATGATGGAACACGCCCGACCTGCGCCGCAAGGGTCCGTCCGGTTACTTTCCGGCTTCGATATCACGACCTCTTTCCATTCCCGGCAATCCTGCCGATACTCGGGTTCCCCTCGATGAGTTCATGAGTCCGCCACCGGCACGCCACCGCCCCGCTTGTCTTCCTTGTCTTCCCGGCCTGATCGCCGCCCTTCTCGCGGTGACTGAGGTCCTGGCGGCGGGACTTGAGTGGACCGATCAGACCGGACACCGCCGCGCGCTGCTCCCAGTGCCGTCCGCAGGGGCCGTCACGCGCGCTGCGGGATTCATGCTCCTCCCGCCCGCCGAAACCGGGATCACCTTCACCAACCGGCTCGGCGAGGAGCGTCCGCTCACCAACCAGGTTTTCCTGAATGGTTCCGGGGTCGCGTGCGGCGACGTCACCGGAGACGGTCTGCCTGATCTATACTTTTGCGGACTCGACGGTCCCAATGCGCTCTATCGCAATCTGGGCCAGGGGCGCTTCGAGGACATCACTGCCGCCGCCGGAGTCGCCTGCGCGGACCAGGCGTCAACGGGTGCGGCCTTCGCCGATCTCGACGGCGACGGACACCTCGACCTGCTCGTGACCGGGCTGTTCCGCGGGGTGCGCCTGTTTCTCAATGAGGGTACGGGACGCTTCCGCGAAGCCACCGCCGGCTCCGGGCTGGAGTCCGCGGCGGCTTCGACATCGCTGGCGCTCGCCGATGTGGACGGCGACGGGCTCCTGGACCTCTACGTGGTCAACTACCGGAACGACACGTTGCGGGATCTTCCGGGGACCTCGTTCACCTTCGGCGTCACGAACGGGGTTCGCCAGCTCCTGACCGTCAACGGCCGTTCCGCTGCGGCACCGGACCTGGCCGGCCGGTTCACCTTCGATGAGGCCGGTGGCGTTCTGGAAAACGGCGAACCGGACACCCTGTTTCGGAATCTGGGCCAGGCCCGGTTTGAGGCCATCCCGTGGACCGGGGGCGCCTTCCGGGACGAACGGGGGCGTCCGGTCGAGCCCCCGCATGACTGGGGGTTGTCGGCGATGTTTCGGGACCTGAACCGGGATGGCGCACCCGATCTCTACGTGTGCAACGATTTCCAATCCCCGGATCGCATCTGGATCAACGACGGCAACGGCCGCTTTCAGGCCATCGCGCGGTCCGCGATCCGGGAGACCAGCCTGTTTTCAATGGGTGTGGATTTCGCGGACATTGACCGCGACGGCCATGACGACCTGTTTGTCGCCGACATGCTGAGCCGGGAACACGTGCGGCGGCAGGTCCAGGTCATGGCCCCCACCGCCATGCGTCAGAGCCGTCTCGCGGACGGCGCCCGCCCGCAGGTTCCCCGCAACACCCTCTTTCGGAACCGGGGCGACGTCACGTTTGCGGAGATCGCCCGGCTGGCCGGCGTCGAGGCTTCCGACTGGACCTGGAGCGCGATCTTCCTCGACGTGGATCTCGACGGGTTCGAGGACCTGCTCACGTCCACGGGTCATGGACGGGATGCCCAGGATGCCGATGCCGCCCGCGACGTGGAGCGGTTGCTGGAGCAGCGGCGGCTGGGTCCGCGGGACCAGTTGCGCGCCCGCAGCCGCTTTCCCCGTCTCGACACGCCGAACTACGCGTTCCGCAATCGCCGCGATTGGTCCTTTGAGGAAGTGGGCGGCGCATGGGGGTTCGACTCGCGGCGCATCACGCATGGCATGGCGTTGGTGGATCTTGATCAGGACGGCGACCTCGACGTGGTGGCCAACTGCCTCAATGACGCGCCGCTGATTCTGCGCAACGACGCGGCGGCTCCACGCATCGCCGTCCGGCTCAGGGGTTGGCCGCCCAACACCCGCGGGATCGGGGCGCGGATCCATGTCCGGGCTCCGGGGCTCCCCGACCAGTCGCAGGAGATGATCGCCGGCGGGCGCTACCTGTCGTCGGACGAACCGCTCCGGATCTTCGCCGCGCCGCGTTCGGGGGCGGTGGACATCGAGGTGGAATGGCGCAGCGGACGACGCTCCCTGTTATCGGGTGTCCCCACAGGGCACGCCTACGAAATTGACGAACGCGCCGCCGGTCCACTCCTCAAACCGCCCGGGAGCACGGTGCGCCCCTTTTTCGAGGATCGCAGCCGCCTGCTGGGCCACCAGCATGTGGATGAGCCCTTCGACGATTTCGATCGTCAGCCGCTTTTGCCTCACGCTCTGAGTCACGCCGGACCGGCCGTGATGTGGTTTGATTTCAACGGCGACCAATGGGAGGACCTGCTGGTCGGTGCCGGTCGCGGCGGGCGTGTCGCCGTATTTCGCAACGACGGCCAGGGCGGATTCGTTCCCCAGCGATCGGCGCTGCTTCAAACCCCTGCGGAACTCGATTTCGGCGGGTTGCTCGGCTGGCGCACCGGCCCCGACCAGTCGTTGCTGCTTCTGGGCATGGACACCTGGGAGATGGGCTCCCCGGAGGCCGCCCGCCAGGCGACCTCCCTCCGGCAAATCTCCCTGGCGACCGGGCAGGTGGAAGATCTGCCCCTGAGCCATGCGGGATCCACCGGTCCGCTGGCCCTGGGAGATCTCGACCTCGATGGCCATCTCGACCTGTTCGTCGGCGGACGGGCGCTCCCGGGACGCCACCCGGAACCGGTGGCCTCGTCACTCCTGCAGTTTCGCGACGGCCGGTTGACCCCGCATCCCATGGCCGGGTCGGCCTTGGACGAGGTCGGACCCGTCAACGGGGTGGTCATCTCGGATCTCCAGGGCGACGGCCAGCCGCTGCTCGTCCTGGCCACGGCCTGGGGCCCCATCCGCATCTTTCGCCACGTCACCAACGCGCTGGTGCCATGGGATCCACCGGTTCACCCGGCTGCCGAGGCCCCCTTCCTCCGTGCCCCGATCGCGTTGAGCGCCCTGACAGGGTGGTGGAATTCGGTGGCCGCCGGCGATTTTGACGGCGACGGGCGGCTGGACCTCATCGCGGGGAATTGGGGCCGGAACACCTCGCGGCATCCCACCCCGGACCAACCCCTCCGGCTCCACTTCGGCGAAACTGCCGGGACGCCTGGCCTTGCCCTGATCGAGTCCCAACAGGACCCGGCGCTCGGCTACGAGGTGCCGCTCCGGCATCGCGCGCTCCTCGGCGAGTCCTTCCCGTCACTCCTGGAAGCCTACCCCACGTTCACGGCGTTTGCGCGTGCCGGCCTCGACTCGATCCTGGCCTCAGGGCTGCCCGCCCTGAACCAACGGGATTGTGCCACGTTGGATTCGGTCCTCCTGCTCAACCGCGGCGGGTCTTTCGAAATGCGCCCCCTGCCGAAGGAGGCCCAGATCGCGCCGGTGTTCGGAATTGCCGTGGGCGACTTCGATGGGGATGGGCATCTCGACGTCTTCCTGGCCCAGAACTTCGGGCACACCCACCCGGCGGACAGTCCGCACCGGGCGGGCACCGGCACCTGGCTGCGGGGTGATGGCCGGGGCGGCCTCCAGGCCGTCCATCCTGACGCCAGCGGCATCCGCCTCGACGGCGACGGGCGCGGAGCGGCCGCGTGCGATTTCGACCACGATGGGCGTCTGGATCTGGTGATCGGCCAGAACCGCGGCGTCACCGCACTCTACCGCAACGTCCTGGGAGCCCCAGGACTTCGTGTGTTGCTGCGCGGGCCGGCGTCGAATCCACAAGCCATCGGTGCCCAGGTGCGGGCGGCCTACCGCGATGGCACCCTGGGGCCGGTCCACGAAATCCGGTCGGGCGGTGGTTACTGGTCGCAGGAACCACCGACCCTCCTCCTGGCGAGGCCGGAGGCCATCGGGAAAGTCCGCGTCCGCTGGCCCGATGGTACCCGTCAGGACGCCAATCCGCCCGGGGATGGATGGAAGCTCGAACTGACGCATCCCTGATCCGAAAGGAAGCCGGATTGGACGTCCGGTGAGCCGTTCGGCCGCCCCGTTTTTGGTGGGGTCCCGCAGGCGCGGCGGAACTTCCCGTTGACCGGGGGGACGCCGACCGTATGCTGGACGCCACACAGTTACGGCATGCGCCAATTCTTCTTCATTGCCAGCAACAGCTTCCGGGAGCTGATCCGACAGCCCGTGTACCTGCTGCTGATGAGTGCGGCGTCGCTGTTCATCGTGTTCCTCTCGGCCGTGCCGTACTTCGGGTTCGGTGATGATCCCAAGATGGTGGAGGACATGTCGCTGGCGGTGGTGCTTCTGGCAGGATTGCTCATGTCGGTCCTCTGCGCGGCATCCACGGTCGCCCAGGAAATCCGCACCGGCACCGCCCTGACCGTGCTCTCCAAGCCGGTGGGCCGGGGGACCTTTCTCCTGGGCAAGTATGCCGGTCTGGCGGCCGCGCTGGCGCTGTTCACGGGTACGCTGATGATCGCGGTGCTCCTGGCCAGCCGAATGGCCTTCGACGCGTACGGCAGCACCGACGTCTCCTCGCTGCTCATCTACTTTGCCGCAGTCCTCGCCGCCTACGCGATCGGCGGGTTCAGCAATTTCTTTCTCCGCCGGCCGTTCGTGTCCGACGCTGTTTTTGCCTACACGCTGCTCACAGGGGTCGCTCTGGCCTGCGTGGTGAACCTCACGGTGCTCGAACGGTCGTTCGACGGGCCTGCGGTGGTGGACTGGAGACTGGTGCCGGCGGGCGTCCTCGTCTGGTTTGCACTCCTGGTGCTCGCCGCGCTGGCGCTTGCCTGTTCGACGCGGCTGGACGTTGTCCCGACGCTCGCGGTGTGTTCCGCGCTGTTCCTGGTGGGTCTGATGTCGGATTACCTGTTCGGTGGTCCGGCGTCACGCGGGGTGTGGTGGGCCCAGGCGGCCTATGCAGCGGTGCCCAACTGGCAGCAATTCTGGGCAACCGACGCCCTGGAACAGGGGCGAATCATCCCGTGGGGCTACGTCACACGGGCCGCCGGCTACATGGGCGTGTATCTGGTCGGGGCCCTGTCGGTGGCGTTGCTGCTCTTCGAGGATCGGGAGTTGGGCTAGACCCCGTCCTGGGAATCCTTTACCAAGACCCCTTCGATTTCATGGATCGCTCGCTTTCCAGGACCGGCTTCGTCAACTGGCTGCTGCTGTTGATCGGCGGTGTCACCGTGATGGTCTTCGCGCGGCGGTCCGGTTCGGCAACCGGCGAGGTCGCGGTGGCCTTTTTTGGGGTCGCGTTGCTCATGGCAGTGGTCGCGTGGTTCCAGATGGGGCTCGCGAACCGCGAGGAGGCGGAACGGCTGGAGCTTGAGGACCTCGCCCGGGGTCGCGCCGATTCCGCCCTGTTCACGGCGAGCGCTGCGGAAGTGTCCCCCGCCCGCCGGGCCCGGGAGCAGTTTGATCGTTGGATCATCCCGGCCTTCACCCTGGTGCTCTTCGCCGGCGAATGCGCGGCCGTCTGGTACTTCTGGAACGATCTCAAGCGTCCCGACGACATGTTCGCCAAGCCGTCGGCGGCGGCGCTCAGCCTGGCGATCTTTGCCGCCGTGGCCTTCGTCCTGTTCCTTACCGGCCGCTATTCCGCGCGTCTTGCCCAACTCGAGGGCAGCGCGCTGCTGCGGCCGAGTGCCTCCGCGCTCATGCTCGGCTCCGTCGTCTCGGTGCTGGCAGCGCTGGCGTCCGGACTCGACTGGGCGGGCTTCGGACGCTGGGACCGGTTTCTGGCGCTGGGACTGACCGCCCTGATGGCCGTGATTGCCGTCGAGACGCTCGTCGGACTCGTGCTGGAGATCTACCGGCCCCGTGTCCGGGGCGGTGGGGTGCGGTTGCTCTACGAGAGCCGGATCATCGGCCTGCTCGGGCAGAGCGGCGGCCTGTTCGACACGGCGGCGCAGGCGCTCGACTACCAGTTCGGATTCAAGGTCAGCGACACCTGGTTCTACCGCTACCTCGAGCAGTCGCTGTCGGGGTTCGCCCTCGTCTGGGTGGCCATCCTCTGGTTCTCGTCCTGTCTGGTGGTGATCGAGCCGGTCGAACAGGCGCTGCTCGAGCGTTTTGGGAAGCCGGTCCAGGGACGCGAAGTCCTGGAACCGGGGCTGCACTTCAAGATGCCATGGCCCGTGGATGCCGCGCATCGCTACAACACCCGGGAACTCCAAACCTTCCTGGTGGGCGCGATCCCCGATCCCGAGATGGAGAAGGAGCGGCTGCTGGTCTGGACGCGACCGCACTACAAGGAGGAGTTGAACTTGCTCGTCGCCAGTGAACAAGCGGCCCGACCGTCCGGCGCCGGTCTCATGGAAGGGGGCGAGGCCGCCGTGCCGGTGAACCTGCTGACGGTCAGTGTGCCGGTCCAGTATCGCGTGAGGGACGTGCGCCAATGGGGCTACCAGGCGGCCGAGCCCGCAACGTTGCTGGAACGGATCGCCAACAGCGAGGTGGTCCGGTACCTGGTCAGCGTGAACATGGACGCGATCATGAGCCACGGCCGGCTTGAAGCCGCACAGCAGTTGAAGCGGCGCATTCAGACCGAGGCGGACGCTGCGGGATTGGGGGTGGACATTGTCTTCGTCGGCCTGCAGGACATTCATCCGCCGATGGGGACGAAGACGACGCCGGTGGCGGGCGCCTACGAGCAGGTGATCGGGGCGATTTCCGAGATGCAGGCCAGGATCCATGAGGCGGAGGGATACCGCCAGGAGACCCTGCCCCAGGCACGCGCCCGGGCGGTGGCCCGCACCAACGCGGCCTACGCGGCGGCCGAGCAGACCGTCCAGGCCGCGGCCGGGCGCAGTGCCCAGTTTCCCGGACAGCTCCGCGCCTACGCCGCCGCGCCGCGGGTCTTTCCCCAATGGGCGTACCTCGACGCCCTCACCAACGCCATCGGCCCGGCCCGGAAGTTCGTCCTCGGGGTGACCAACACCTCGGACGTCTTCGTCCTGAACCTGGAGGACAAGCTGCGACCCGACCTCGGGGACCTCGCCATTGATGCTCCGGAAAGGAAGTAGCCGTCCCGCTCCCCCATTTCTCCCTCATGAAGACCACCCGCCTCTCGCTCGTCGTCGGCGCCCTGTTGATCCTGGTGTTCCTGGCCCTGCTGTTCTGCTTCCAGGTGCGCACCACCGAGGTTGCCGTGGTGACCACGTTTGGGCGCTACTCCCGAGATGAACAGGCCGGCCTGCACTTCCGCCTGCCGGTGCCGATCCAGACCGTGTACAAGTTTGACAAGCGGCTCCAGAACTTCGAGCGGAAGTTCGAACAGACGACCACCCGCGACGCCCAGAACCTGCTGATCACGGTGTTCGTGGGATGGCGGATCTCCGATCCCCGGAAGTTCCTCGAAATCTTCAACGGCAACACGCTCAAGGCCGAGGAGGCGCTGGAGAACCTGGTCCGCAATGCCAAGAACGCCGTGATCGGACGCTACAACTTTGGTGACCTGATTTCCGCCGACTCCGACCAGGTCAAGTTCACCCAGATCGAGGACGACATGCTGAAGGAGGTCCAGGCGGCGGCCCGGGGCACCTATGGACTGGAGGTGGACCTTGTCGGCATCAAGCAACTCGGGCTGCCGGAGAGCACGACCACCAAGGTCTTCGAGCGGATGCGCGCCGAACGCGATCGCCTCGTGAAGCAGTATCAGGGCGAGGGCGCGGCACGCTCCCTGGAGATCCGCAGCGAGGCGGACCGGCGGCGGGACGAGATGCTGGCGCGCGCGGATGCCGAGGCGTTGCGCATCAAGGGCGATGCGCTGGCCCGTGCCTCCCAGGAACTGGCGGTGCTCGAGCAGAATCCGGATCTGGCTGTCTTCATCCTCCAGCTCAACGCCCTGCGCGACGCCCTGCGCGACCGCTCCACGCTCATCCTCGACCAAAGGACCACCCCGTTTAATCTGCTCACCGGGGACAAGGTTCAGACAGTCCCGTCGCTGTCCACCCGCAACCCCTGAGCCGCCCGCACCATGGCCGCCTCTCCCCAGACACCCGGGCCGTCCCGGACGCCCGGCCTGCCGGTCCGCGGCGTGGAGGATGCCTCCAGTCAGGCCCTCAACGAGGCACTGGGCAGCAGTTTCCTGCTGGTCCGGATCTTCGGAGTGCTGCTCCTCGCCGCCTTCGTTTTTTCCTGCGTCTTCACGGTCAGCCCCAACGAGGTGGCCATCGTGCTGCGCTTCGGGAAGCCGGTGGGGACCGGTCCCGACCAGATCCTGGGCCAGGGATTGCACATGGCATTTCCCTATCCGGTGGACGAGATCGTCCGGATCCGCAGCGGTGAGGCCAAGACGGTGTCCGCCTCCAACGCGTGGTACGCCACCAGCGCGGAGATGGAGGCCATGCGGCAGGGTCCGGAGGCGTATCCCAGCCTGAACCCGGGCGTGGACGGCTACGTGCTGACCAGCGACGGGAACATCCTGCATGTGCGCGCGACCATGACCTACCGGGTGACCGACCCGGTGGCGTATGCGTTTGCGTTCGCCAATGTGGAGGGGGTGCTGGCCAACGCGCTGAACAATGCGATCTGCCGGACCGGCGCGCGCTTCCAGGCGGACGCCGCGGTGTACCGGGACGTCGAGGCGTTCCGCAGCGCGGTCCGCGGACAGATGGCCGCCCTGATCGAGCAGGGCCGGTTTGGCGTGACGCTCGAATCCCTCACGGTCGAGGTGGCCCCGCCGGGCTATGTGAAGGAGGCCTTTGACGCGGTGCTGAACGCGGCGCAGGCGCAGTCCAAGACCATCAGCGACGCCCGGGGCTACTTTGACGAACGGGTGCGGAAGGCCGAGGGCGAGGCCGCCGCGATGCGCTCCGCGGCGCTGACGGTGAGCAACCGGCTGGTCCTGGCGATGGCGGCCGAGGCGCAGTATTTCCGGGATCAATTGCCGGCCTATGGACGCGATCCCGGCCTGTTGCGCACGCGCCTGCGCCTGGAGGCCCTCGGGCACATCCTGACGAATGCCCCGGACAAGTTTTTCATTCCGGACACCGCCGGCGGTCAACCCCGCGAGCTCCGGCTGCAGCTCAACCGGGAGCCGCTGGCGCCGGTGCGCCGGGATCCCTACGCAATGCCGCCGGCGCAGTAACCCCCCACACCCCACCGCGATGCAAGTCACCTCGCTTCTGTCCACCCAGCCCGCCCCCGGCTGCGAATGCGGCCACGACCACGGCGGTCTCGACCACTCGCACACCAACGTCAAGCTGACCCAGACGCTGATCGGCCTGATCTTTGTGCTGAACTCATTCCTGGTGGACTGGGTGTTCCAGAGGGGCAGCACGGTCGCCGGACTGAGTGCGATGATCGGGGCGATCCTGCTCGGGTATCCCATCCTCAAGGTGGCCTTCCTCGACCTGAAGCGCGGCCTGTTGAGCATCAACGAACTCGTCGCCCTGGGCGTCCTGGCGTCGGCCGCCAGCGGGGATTTTCGCACCGCGGGCATCGTCGCGTTCTTCATGCTCCTGGGTGAGATCATCGAGACCCGCACCGCCGCCGGCGCCCGGGCCTCGATCGAATCGCTGGTCAAGATCACGCCGACCAAGGCGCGGCGCCTGGTGAACGGCCGGGAGGAGGAGGTCCCGGCCAGCGAGTTGCGCGTGGGCGACGTCCTGCGGATCCGCCCCGGCGACAACATCGCCGGCGACGGCGTGATCCTCAGCGGCCAGGCGTCCGTCAACCAGGCCAGCATCACCGGCGAATCCCTGCCGGTGGACAAGACGGTCGGCGACCCCGTGTTTGCCGGAACCATCAATCTCACCGGCGCGCTGGAGATTCGTGTGACCAAGGCGGGTGAGGACACCGCGATCGGCCGGGTTCGGGAACTGATCCTGGCGGCGGAGAAGACGAAGCTGCCGTTCATGCGGATCATTGACCAGTACATGGGCTACTACACGCCGCTGGTCCTGGTCATCGGCGCGCTGGTTTGGGCGTTCACGCAGGACCTCACCCGGGTGATTGCGGTGCTGGTGGTGGCGTGTCCCTGTGCCTTCATCCTGGCAACCCCGACCGCGATGGTCGCGGCGTTGAGCGCCGCGGCGCGTCTCGGGGTGCTGGTGAAGAACATCGCGGACCTGGAGGCGGCGGCGCGCATCACGGCGTTCGTCTTCGACAAGACCGGCACGCTGACCTCAGGACGCCTGGTGGTGAGCCGTTTGAATCCGTTGGGGGATATCGCCCCGGCGGAACTGCTGCGCGTGTCGGCCAGCGTCGAACAGTTTTCGAATCATCCCACCGCCAAGGCCCTGGTCCAGCTCGCCGAGGAGGCCGGGGTGCCGCTGGCGGCGGCCACCGAGTTCAAGGAGACCGCGGGCCGCGGGGTCGCCGCGGTGGTCGAGGGCCAGCGGGTCCTGATTGGACGCGCCGCATGGCTGAAGGACAACGGGGTGGATGGCGGGTTCCTGGACACGGTGGACCTTGACGAGGCGGCCGGATTCAGCCTGCTGTTCGTCGCCCGCAATGGGGAATGCATCGGGTGGTTCGGCCTGCAGGACCAGGTGCGCGCCGAGGCGGCCGACGCGATCAAGGGACTCCAGGCGGTCGGCATCCGGCGCCTGGCCATGGTCAGCGGCGACCGCAAGCCGGTGGCCGAGCGTGTGGCCACCGAGATCGGCATGCCCGAGGTCGTCGCCGAATGCCTGCCGCAGGACAAGGTGGAGTTCGTCCGCGCCTACAAGGCCAAGGGACACCGCGTGGCGGTGGTCGGCGACGGCGTCAATGACGCGCCGGCCCTCGCCGCAGGCGACATCAGCATCGCGATGGGCGCGGCCGGCAGCGAGGTGGCGATCCACTCGGCGACGATCGCGCTGATGAACAATGACCTGCGGCGTCTGCCGTTCCTGATCCGGCTCTCCCGCATGGCCCGTGCGGTGATCAACCAGAACTTTCTGTTCGGCGTGTTCTTCATCATCGGCGGCCTCGCCGCCGCCGCCGCCGGCTATCTGAACCCCATCGTTGCCGCGATCCTGCACAATGCCGGTTCGCTGATCGTGGTGTTCAACAGCGCCCGACTGGTCCGTCAGGGCGAGGAACTGGAGCCCTTCGTGGCCCCCGTCCCGTCGCCGGCCGCCGCGCCGGATGCCGGGGGTTCCGCCAGGTTGACGCCCCAAGTGGCCTGAGGGCACGTTCGTCAAGCATGAGCACCCACGACACCTTGGAGCCGGTGGCACTGCGTCGCGAGCTGGAGCCGCCCGGCCGCCGGTCCGGACCGGCGGCCCCGGCCCGCGTGTGCGTCCCTCGTTGAACCGCTCCCATGGCCACGGTTCCCACCCCCCAAGCCCCCGGCGCCGCCCCCGCAAACCCCCGCGAGGTGATCATCCGCGCCACGGGGTTGACCAAGGTGTTCAAGGACTTCTGGGGCCGCCCGAAGGCCCGTGCCGTGGACGCCGTGGACTTCGAAGTCCGCCAGGGCGAGGTGTTCGGCCTGCTCGGCCCCAACGGTTCGGGCAAGAGCACGACGATCAAGATGATCCTGGGGCTGCTGTACCCCAGCCGGGGGGCGCTCACCGTGTTTGGCGAGTCGCCGCGGCATGTCCGGACCAAGGCGCGCATCGGCTACCTGCCGGAGGAAAGCTACCTCTACCGCTTCCTGAATCCCGGGGAGACCCTCGACTTCTTCGGCAATTTGTTCCACCTCGACGCCGCCGAGCGCCGGAATCGCGCGGAGCAGTTGATCGAGATGGTCGGGCTCAACCAGGCCCGCGCCCGCACGGTGGGCGAGTTCTCCAAGGGCATGCAGCGGCGCATCGGGCTCGCCCAGGCCCTGATCAATGATCCCGACCTGGTGATCCTCGACGAGCCCACCGCCGGGCTCGATCCCATCGGCTGCCACGAGATCAAGCAGCTCATCCTCGCGCTCGCCCGGCGGGGCAAAACGGTGATCCTCAGCAGCCACCTGCTCGCCGACGTGCAGGATGTGTGCGACCGCGTCGTGATCTACTATGGCGGCCGGATCCAGGCCCAGGGAACGCTCCAGGAACTGCTGGCGGAGCCCGACGAGGTGCAGATCACCGCACCGGTGGTCTCTCGGGACACGCTCCAGCAGGCCCTCGAACTGCTCCGGCGCGAGGCCGGCGACCGGGTCCGCGTGGACACACCAACCCAGAACCTTGAGAGTTATTTCCTCGGCGTCGTGGAGCGGGCCCGGGCCAAGGCCGATGCCACCAGCGGGGCGACCAGCGGCAACCAGGTCGCCCAGTTCATCGTCGGCGGTCAGGCCGAGGCGCCCTCGCAGTCCGGGCGCGTGCTGGACCGCCTGACCCGCCCCACCGCACCGGCGGCCGCTCCCGTCGAAGCGACGGCGTCCGCAGCGCCCGTGGATGAATCGCGGCTGGCGCAGCTCACCCGCGGCGGCATGCCGGCGGCAGGGGACGCCGACTCGAAGGCGCCGCCACCGGAGACCGCACCTGAGGCGGCACCTGCGGACCTCTCCAAGGCCAACGAGAAACTGTCGGGCCTCCTCGGCGGCCCGAAGCCCTGAGCGCCGCCGTGAGCCACTTCGAGATCTACCAGCATCCGTCGCAGGAACACCGCGCGATCCGGAGGGGATTCTCACCGGTGGCGGCGGTGCTCTCGTGGATCTGGCTCTATCGCCAGGGACTGTGGGTGGAGGGCTCCACCGCGCTGCTGGCCAACGGACTGGGCCTCCTGCTGCTGCACCTGGGAGGGGCGCCCACGCCCGCAGGGGTGGCGTTCCAGGCCGCGCTCGGGTTGGTGATCGGAGGGCTGGCGCGCCGGTTCCGGGAGCTGTCTGCCGAACGCTCCGGCTTCGCGTACGTTTGCACGATCCCGGCCCGGAATGGCCCCGCGGCCCTCGCCAAGCTGGCCGCGGCGGGCGGGGTGCCGCTCACCGAATGGCGCGCGCGCCGGATGTGGGTCGTGCCGGACCTGGTCCCCCGCGACCTTCGCGGCCTGGCCGCCGTCGCCCAGTTGACCCTCCGGGCGGCGTTCCGCTTCCGGCTGGTGGTCGTGCTCCTGCTGTTGCTGCTGGCGGTCGTCATCGCGCTGCCGGTCGTGATCAAGCACGATGGCTCGGCCCAGGGTTTCACCCAGATCCTCATCACCTACACGCTCACCAGCATCACCGCCCTGCTCGGGTTCGTCACCCTCTGGCTGGCCTGCGGGACGCTCGCGCGCGATGTCGAGGACGCCACCCTTCAGCTGGTCTGCGCCAAACCCATTCCGCGGTGGCAGGTGTGGCTCGGCAAGTGGCTGGGCATCACCCTGCTCAACCTCGCCTTCCTCGTCGTCACCGGCGCCAGCCTCTATGTGCTGCTGTACTGGAAGGCCTCCGGCCTGCCGGAACGGGAGCAGATGATCCTGCGCGAGGAGGTGCTCGTCGCCCGGGGAGTGGCCCGCGAGCCCATCCATGACTATGAACAGGAGGCGGAGAAGCTGACGCAGGAGCGGCTGCGTCAGGACACCGCCGCCCAGCTGGACCCGAAGTTCATCCGCGAGCAGTTCCGTCAGACCCTCCGGGCGCAGGACCAGGTGGTGCCGACCGACAGTTACCGCGTGTGGCAGATTCCCTTCGGCTCCCGCGCGGCCCGCCTGGCGGACAAGCCGCTGCAGATTCGGGTGAAGTTCTATTCGCCGGACATGGCGGGCTCGAGCACGCCGCACCAGTTCGGATGGGAGATCGGGAGCGAGGGGCGGACGCCGCTGCGGATCCAGAACAGTTTTGCCGCGGAATCGGCCAGCACGTTCCCCATCGGCACCAATCTCATCGGGGCCAACGGCATGCTCACCATCGTGGGCTACAACCTGAATCCGCGCCCGGTCCTGTTCCCCCTCGAGGACGGCCTCGAAGTGCTGTATCCGGTGGGCGGATTTGGTCCGAATTTTGTTCGCGGCCTCTCCATCATCCTGTTCTGGCTGGCGCTTCTGGCGGCGATCGGCCTGTTTGCCGCCTCCAAGCTCCAGTTCAGCGTCGCCGCCTTTGTGTCGTTCAGCATCCTGGTCGTCGGCCTGTCGAGCGGCACGCTGAAGCAGGTGGTTGAGCAACGCGGGATCGTGGGCATTGACAGCGAAACCGGAATGGTGGCCGAGGAGTCCATGGTGAACCGCGCCTCCGTGGCGGTGTACGGTTCGGTGCGCCGCCTGATCGAACTGGTGACCGGCTACAATCCAGTGGACGCCCTGAGCACCGGACGCAACATCACCTGGGGCCACCTGGCACGTGCGGCGTTCCTGGTGGTGGGAGTTGCCGGAGGGCTCTTTGGCGGGGCGGGCATCTGGATTTTCACGCGTCGGGAGCTGGCGGCCCCCATCTAGCCATGAACGCCAAGAAGGGGCTTCTCATCGGCCTGGTGGCGCTGTCGCTGGTGGCGTCGGGTTTCCTGCAGCGCGGGCTCAACCGCGAGCGCGAGGCCCTGGGCATCACGCGCACGACGGTGATCTCCAATGCGCCTCCGGTGCTGGCCTTCACCACGGTGGCGCTGGGCGCGTTCCGGGGGCTCATCGCCAATGCGCTCTGGATCCGGACGACCGAACTCCAGGAGGAGGGGAAGTATTTCGAGGCGGTGCAGTTGGCGGACTGGATCACCAAATTGCAGCCGCACTCCGACGCGCCGTGGATCTTCCAGGCGTGGAACATGGCCTACAACATCTCGGTCAAGTTCCCCGACCCGTTTGACCGGTGGCTCTGGGTGCAGCGCGGCATTGAGCTCCTGCGGGATGAGGGGCTGAAGTATAATCCGAACCGGGCGCTCATGTACCGGGAGCTCGCCTGGCTCTTTCAGCACAAGATGGGCGCGAATCTCGACGACGCCCACCGCGTGTACAAGGCCCAGTGGGCCACGATGATGAATGAGATCCTCCCGGGCGGGCACCCGGACTACCCGGCACTGCTGGATCCCCAGACCCCGGAGCAGCAGGCCCAGGTGCAGGAACTGGTGGAGCGCTTCAAGCTGGATCCCCGGGTGATGCAGGAGGTGGACCGCACCTACGGGCCGCTCGACTGGCGCCTGCCCGAGACGCACGCGATCTACTGGGCGATGGTCGGGATCGAGAATTCCCCGGAACAGGACAAGATGCCGCTGCGCCGGACCATCTATCAGCCCATGCTGGCCTCGCTCCACCATGGCCGGGTGCTCACCAACCGCATCACGGGCACCTACGATCTGCGCCCGAACCTCGACATGATCCCCAATGCCTCGAAGGCGTATGAGGACGCCATTGCGGCCGAGCCCGAACACAACCATGAGCACATCGGCCGGGCGCACCGCAACTTCCTGAAGGACGCGGTCTATTTCCTCTACGCCAACAATCGCGAGGCGGAGGCGCGGCGCTGGTTCAACTATCTCCGGCAGCGGTTCGGCGTGGGCCCGCAGTCGGGCCTGGATCCGGACGACACCATGGAGTCGTTTGCGCTCGGCAAAATCGAGGAGGATGCCAACGAGACGTCCCGGGACCGCGTCACTCAGGCGCTTCAGGGATTGTTGACCCGTGCCTTCTACAACATGGCCGTCGGCGACGACGACCAGGGGCTTGGCCTGGAGCGGATCGCGCAACGGCTTCACGACGTGTACACGGCCAAGACCACGCACCCGTCTTCCAAGGATCGCATTTCCCTGCCGCCGATGTCGGAGGTCAAGCGCGAGGTCCTCCTGGAATTGCTCCGCCCGGATCCCGAGGTGAATCCCGAGTTTCAGGAGCAGCTCCGCACCCGCCTGAATTTGCCGGCCGATTTCGGGGTTCCTGCCACCAATGCGGTCCCGGCCGCCGCCGGCGCGCCGGCACCAAACTGACGGGTCCGATGTCACCGGAAGCCGCCCATTCCCCGTATGTGGGCGCGAACAGCCCCGCCTACCACGAGGGCAAGCGCGCGGTGCCGGCCGCAGCGGTGCCGTGGATCGTCCGCAGCCGCGCCCGCCTGTTTGCCGCGCAGATCGGTCCCAACGCCGCCGTCCTGGAGTACGGCTGCGGCTTCGGATGGAACCTTGCCGGCCTGTCCTGCCGTCGTCGCGTGGGACATGACGTCGCCCTCCAGTTGCGACCCGCCGTCGAGGATGCCGGCATCGAGTTCGTCCCCGACACCGCGGCGCTTCCGGAGGGGATTTTCGATGCGGGCATCCTTCATCATTCCCTCGAACATGTCGGTGCGCCGGGGGCGGTCTTGCTGGAGATGAAGCGCCTGCTCCGTCGCGGAGGCCGGTTGCTGATCGCGGTTCCCTGGGAGTCGGGCCGACGCTACCGCCGCTTCAATCCCGCGGAACCCAACCACCACCTGTACTCGTGGAACGTGCAGACCCTGGGTGCGTTGGTGACCGTGAACGGATTCCACGTCGAGCATGCGGGACTGCGTCCGTACGGCTACGATCGCCGCGCCGCACTTCTTGCCGTGCAGTTCGGTCTGGGCGAACGGGGGTTTCGAGGGATTCGCGCGGTGCTGCGGCTGCTGAAACCCCTCCGGGAGGTCGCGGTGGTTGCCTCGAATGGATTTTCCCGGAAGGTCGGGGTGGCTTCGTGAATGCTGTTCCATCCATTCCCGGTTGGTGCCGTCTGGCCCTCGGGCTGCTGTGGGCGGCACCGTGGATTCATTTGGGCGCGGTGGCGGACCACGTGGAGCCGGAGGTCAGCGGCAGGCAGATGCCACGGGTGGCACCGACCGAACCGTCACTGGCGCCAGCCACCTTCGAGCTCCGACCTGGCTTCCGCGTGGAACCGGTGGCGACTGAGCCCCTGGTGGTCAGCCCGGTGGCCGTGGCGGTGGACGAACAGGCGCGGGCCTACGTGGTGGAAATGCGCGACTACTCGGAGCGCCGTCCGGAACGTCTGGGGCGCATCCGGCTCCTGGAGGATCCCGATGGCGACGGTCAGTACGACCGGGCGACGGTGTTCCTCGACGGATTGCCGTGGCCGACCGCGATCACCTGCTGGGACGGCGGCGTGTTCCTGGGGGTGACGCCCGACATCCTCTACGCAAAGGACACCGACGGCGATGGGATCGCGGATGTCCGCGAGGTCATCTTCACCGGGTTCGCATCCGACTACGCCCCGTATGAGACGAACCGGCTCAATGTCCAGGCGATGCTCAACTCGTTCCACTGGGGGCTCGATCACCGCATCCACGGGGCAACCAGTCTCAGCGGCGGCTCGGTGCGGCTGGTGGATTCGCCGTTCACCCGCCGTTGGCGGGCGGCAGCCGGGGGGGCGCCGTCGGGATCGGAGGCGGAAGGAGCGGTGAATCTGCGCGGCCGGGACTTTTCCTTCGATCCACGGAATCTCGATCTGCGCGCGGAAACGGGCGGCGGCCAGCACGGGATGAGCTTCGACGATGCCGGGCGGAAATTCGTCTGCGCGAATTCGGATCACCTCCAACTCATCGCCTTCAATGCCGAGGGCCGGCCCCCCAACCCGTACGTCGAGCTGCCACCCGCACGGGGCAGCATCGCTGTGGATGGACCCGCGGCCACGGTGTACCGGCGAAGTCCGGATGAGCCCTGGCGTGTGCTGCGGACCCGCTGGCGTGTGGCGGGGCTGGTGCCGGGGCCGATCGAGGGTGGAGGAAGGGCGAGCGGCTACTTCACCGGGGCGACCGGCACGACCGTGTATCGTGGCGACGCCTACGGTCCGGACTTCGCCGGCGATGCCTTCATCGGCGATGCCGGAGGCAACCTGGTGCATCGCAAAAAACTCCGTCCCACCACCACGGGATGGCTGCTCGCCGGGGAACGGGCGTCCGATGAACAAACCTCCGAGTTTCTCGCCAGCACCGACAACTGGTTCCGGCCGGTCCAGTTCTACAACGGACCGGATGGCTGCCTGTGGGTGCTCGACATGTACCGGGAGGTCATTGAGCACCCGTGGTCCATTCCGGCGAATTTGAAGGCCCGTCTCGATCTGGACAGCGGGCGCGACCGGGGACGCATCTGGCGGATTGTTCCCAATGGATTTCGCGCGCGACCGGATCGCCGGTTCGTGGATCCCTCGCGTCCCGCGGACCTCGTGGCGCTGTTGGGAGACTCCAACGGATGGCACCGGGATACCGCCGCGCGCCTGCTCCACCAGTTGCAGGATCCGGAGACGGTGTTGCCGCTCCGCCTTCAGGCCGCCAATCCCACGAACCGGCTGGCACGTCTCCATGCATTGACCGTCCTGGATGGCCTCGGCGGACTGGAGGTGGCGGCGCTCCGGCAGGCCTTGGAGGATCCCGACCCGGCGGTGCGCCGCCAGGGCGTCCGGCTCGCGTTTGCGTCCGGCGAGCGGGACCTGATGCCGGCGTTGGCCAACCTCGCGGCCGATCCAGACCCGTGGGTTCAACTCGAGGTCGCCCTCGGGCTTGAATCCTGGCCGCCCGCCGCGCGAATTCCTCCGCTCGTCACCCTGCTGCAAACCGGACCGGAACTGGTTCGCGATGTCGCCGTGCACGCCGTTCGCGACGGCGATGGTGAAGTCTTTCGGCAGTTGACGACGGGAAGTCCCGCACCGCTCGCGCAGGGCGAGGCGCTCCGTTCGCTGGCGCGTGCGATCGGCATCCGAAACGATCCGGGGGCCGTGGAAGCGGTGATTGCCACACTGGCGGCGCGACCCGGCGATGGGCTGGCACCCGCCCTGGTGGCGGCGTTGGGCGACGGACTCCGTCGCGCCGGCACGGAGCTCGTGGTTGCGGATCCCACGGGCAGCCTGGACGCGGTATTCCGCACCGCCCTCCGGCAGGCACGCGAGGGGACGCCAGCCCTGCGTGCCGATGCGGTGGCGTGCCTTGCCCAGCAACCCTGGGATCGCATCGCCACCGAGGTGGGCGGCTGGTTGGCTTCCGGATCGCCTGAGGACCAGTCGCTGGGGGTTGCCGCGGCGGGCCGCTACGACCTCCCGGCGTCGTCGGCGCTCCTGGTCGGGATGCTGCCGGCGCTGTCCAGGAACGCCCAGTCCGAGGCCGTGCGCCTGCTGCTGAGGCGTCCGGCGACAACCCGCCGGTTGCTGCTGGCCGCTGCCGACGGCCATGTGGCGGCTTCCGGCTTCCAGGTGGACCAGCAGAATGCCCTCCGGGATCATGCGGATGTGGAGATCCGGGAGCTGGCCCGGCGGTTGTTTGGAGAGCCTCCCGAGAGCCGGGCGGACGTGGTGACCCGTTTTCTGCCGGCATTGAATCACTCCGGCGATGCGACGCGGGGTGCCGTGCTGTTTCAGGAGCGTTGCGCCACCTGCCACCGGCATCGCGGCGAAGGAGTTGAACTGGGGCCCGACCTGGACTCCGTGAAGTCCAATGGACCGGAGAAATTGCTGGTCTCCATTCTCGATCCAAACCGCGAAGTGCCACCGCAGTTCACCGCGTGGACCGCGGAGACGCGGTCCGGCGAAACCTACACGGGCCTACTGGCCCGGGAATCGGAGACCTCGGTGACCCTGCGGACGGCGGGCGGTGCCGAGACGACGCTGTCCCGCCGGGACCTGGCGGTCTGGCGTCCCGAAGGCCGTTCCCTCATGCCCGAGGGCCTTGAGGCCGATCTCACCCCGGAAGACCTCGCGGCACTCCTCTCATTTTTGTCGCCGCCGTAAGCGACGGAAGGAGTACTGCGGGCTTCAGGAGTTATAAGTACGCACCGACGCCCCAAATCGGTCCGCGATTTTGCCCCCAACGACGCTCCGAAAGATCCAGAGGACTGGGCGCACATTCCGCGAGGGATTTTGGGGTGTGCGGCGTGTACCGGGTTGAAACGATGAATGCTTGCTTTCCTGTCCTGAAGGGCACCGCGCAGTTGGGCGTCGTGCTGACGCTGCTGAACCTCCCCATCGTCGCGCAACAGCCAGTGCCGGTTGCGGCAGCCAATCCTCCTCCGCCGGCATTTCCGTCACCGAATGCCGATCCATCTGCAATTAGATTCAACCTCAGTTTTCCAGGCGGGACCGTGGTGGAGTTTGTAAGCGCGGTTTCAAAGGCCCGCGGAACACCGGTCAATGTCGTCATTTTGCCGGACGACTCCCAAACGATGATCCCGCCCCTGAACATGCATCAAGTGGATGTGCCAACCCTGTTCGCTGCAGTGACCCAGGCAAGTTCAAAGTCAAATCAGCGTTATGTCGCTTTGGGGAGGGGAGCGAGCCAAATGCAAAAGGTCATGGAAGGATTCGGATTTCAGGCCACCCAAACTGGCACGTCCGAAACGCCCGAAGTCTGGGTGCTGCGTGTCTTCCGTCCCCCACCTGAGGCAATTCCCGACGAGCCGGTCATTGCGGTCGAGCCGGTCAGAGAGCCCGAGACGGTTCGTTTTTTTAATCTCGAATCACTCCTGACCCATCTTACCATCGACGACATCACCACCGTTCTGTCTGCGGGCAATGAACTCCGGACCAACGGCAAGGAACGGCTCAATCTTAAGTTTCACAAGGAGACCCAGTTGCTTATCGTGCGGGGAACCCGCGAGGAACTGGCGATGGTGGAGGAGGCCCTGAGGATGTTGGAACACTCGACGCGATCGGGGGGGCGGCCGCCTCCCACCAGGCAAGCGAAGTAGGTTCGCCTGGTTGGAATGCCCATGGCTGCCTCCATTCTCCCGTTGAGTTCGTCGCCCTTCCGCAGCGAGTCGGCTTCCGGTGCTGCGAGGCCGGCGGAAACCACCGGCATTGGCGGGCTCACAGTGCGGTTGACGAAGGGAGACGAGGCCGCGTGGGCGGAGGTTCATCGGGAGTACGCGCCGCGTCTGTTCCGGTATTTGCTGGTGGTTACCGGCGGACGGGAGGAACTCGCCACCGAGGCCCTGCAGGCCACCTGGATTCGCTGCGTGCGGCACATCCGGCGTTTCGAATCGGAGGAGACCTTCTGGAGCTGGCTCACGGTCCTGGCCCGCAGTTCGGTGACCGATGAGCACCGGCGCCACAATCGGTTTCTGGGATTCCTGCGGCGCGTTTTCGAGAGTCAGCCGGCGGTGCCGCCTCAGCCGCCGCCGGATACTGATGCTGAACTGCTTCCGCTCCTGGAATCCGGATTGGAGGCACTGCCTGCCGCGGAACGCGCGCTGCTGGAGGGGAAGTACGTGCAACACCGGTCTATCCGCGAACTGGCGGCGGAGTGGGGATTCACCGAGAAGGCTGTGGAGTCGCGCCTGGCGCGGGCGCGAATCCGGGTTCGCGAGACGGTATTGCGCCAGCTGAGAAGGGAGTCGGAGAATGAATCCTGACCCATTGCTGGAAGAAGTGCTTGGCCCCGACGATGCGCGAATGGCGTCATCGCTTTCCAGGACCCTGCGGGCCGCGCGCGGACGGCGTCGCCTCCGTCAAGGTACGCTCGCCGCCGCGGTGATGGCGGTCCTATGCCTGGCGGATCTCCTGCTGTGGCATCGGCTGGAGCCACGACGGGCAGCGAGTTCCCTCGCCGTGACGACGGGTCCTGCGCCGGCGGACAGCGTCCGCCCCGTGTATGACCTCGTCCATTCTGCGGCGCTTCCGTCGTCGTTGGTGCTGGAGACGCGACCCAACCCGGCGGCGGTGTCCTTGGCCACACAGCCCGGCGCCACCGTGGAATGGATCAATGACGATCAACTGCTGGCGCTGGCACCGGGATGCCTGGCCCTGACGCGCTCCGTGCGGGGAACTGAGTTTGTGGCTTTGTGCGACGACCTCATCGGGTCGCCGTAAGGCTCGGGCAGCCGAGGAGGGGCGGACGCGCCGACTTCTTCCGATGCTTGGAGTCCTCAAATCGGCAGGCCCATTTCGGAACAGCCACCCAGGTGCGCCCCCTCGGAAACCAGAGGCCCACTTTCGAACCCGTGCCCCTTCGCGACAACAACCGTCTCCTTTGATCCTCCTCCTTCCCGAAAAGCATTAAGGCTGGGGCAGTTCCGGCAAACACTCCACGCCGACGGCCTTGGCCGCTTTGCGCAGTTCGAGGTCGAGAGTTGCCAGGGAAATCCGACGGCGCATCGCCAACTCCAGACAGGCGGCATCGTGGGCGGTCAACCGGTGTTCCCGGGCAAGGGCCAAGGTGGAAGTGACAGCAGCGCTGCCGGGAAAGTGCGCGATATCCGCCGCCAGGCACCGACGTCGGCGCTCTCCCATCAGCAGGGTGTTGGCGACCTCCAGCGGCCAATGCCGAGCGACAACTCCCTGCGCGCCCTGATTCAATCGGTCCGTCAATGCATCGGTTGCGGCCGTGGCTTCTTCCTCGAAAAACCACGCGGGCCTCCGGACGGTGGATCTCGACACTGGAGGGCTATCGGGCCTTCCATCCAAAGCCTCTCCCTCCCAACTTGGACTGGACTCCGGCCCTTGCAGCGGCGCTGGCGGATGCCTCCCTGCTGGTGGGCCGGTTGGCGGGGGAAGGCCGACGGTTGCCCAATCCGCACCTGCTCATCCGGCCGTTCGTGCGTCGCGAAGCGGTGCGGTCGAGCCGCATCGAGGGGACGCAGGCGACATTGGGGGAGTTGCTGGCGGCTGGGGCGGGAGCGGCCGTGGATCGCAGCCCTGTTTGGGGCGGCCGACGGAGTTCTGAGCTCTGCCGAGATGGAGCAAGGCTTCCGCGAGCCAGAGGTGTTGACGGGAGGATTCGCCGCGCTTCGTGAGCCGCTGGTAGAGGGCGACGGACTCGGTGGCTGCACTGAGGGCGTCCGGCAGGTGGCCGGCGGCGGCGGATTTCAGTGGATTGCCGGACCGTGGCAACGGCGTGGGCGATGTCCCCGGAATCGTGGAGGCATTGTGCCAGAGTCAGCAATGAGTAGGCACGGGCTTCCAGAATCGCCGGGGACCCGGGTTGGGGAATGGATTCAAGGTGTTTCAGGGCATCGGCTGCCGCCCCCAGCGCTTCACGCATCCGAATTGCCGTTTTGGCCGCCATTCGGAGCGCTTCCGCAAGATTGCGGTGGTGTCGGGCGATTTCGAAGGTGTCCTCAGTGGTCGGACTTGGGAGGGAGTGCAACACGGAGAGCGCAGAACGGGCGTGTCCGGCAGCGCGGCGGTAGGCCTTCGCCTCGTATTCCCGGTTGAAGAGATTCTGAAGGGCGAGCGCCAGGAGCCTGCGATCCCTGGCGTCCCGTAGCGACTTGAGTTTCCGGGCGACTTGGACGGCGCGCCGGGCTGCGAGGAGAGCCTTGTTGGCGTCACCGGCCCCCGCGCACCAGGACGAATACGAGGTCCGTGCAGCCACGGGGTCCTCGGAGAATCGGTGCGCGGACTCGCGAGACAAAGATTCCAAGTAGTCCACTGAGCGGCGGGCCAGCGCCGCGGCGCCACTCACGTCGCCTTGAAGGCCCAGGTGATGGCCGTCGCTGTTCGCAGCAGCGAGGTGGCGGTCGAGGAACTGTTCGCGGTCGCCAGCGACGAGCTTCAGGTACAACTCATGCGCGATGGCGGCATGGTCTCTGGCCTCAATGTGGCGGCCTTCGGAACCAAAATTCGCCGGCAGGGGGGCATCGCAAAGTTCTGAATTCAGAACAGGTCTCCTCCTCGAAATATTGTCGGTCCGGTGGTTCGACAGCTTTGCGAGAAGGCCGGTCTCACGCAGCAGGAGCTGGTTGCCAAACTGAATCTGCTCGGCTGGGACATCAGCCGCGAGACCCTGGCGAAGATCGAGTCCCAGATCCGTTGCATTGCGGATTTCGAGCTTCAGCATTTCGCCGGGGCATTCGGCGTTTCCTTGGAACGGCTCTTCGAGAGGCCGGGGCACGAGCGCGATGGCCGCGCCCGCTGAAGTCCGGGCGGGTCGAAGCGGAGCGCGGGACGGCAGGGTGAGCCGGGTGGATACGGGGGCATGAAGGAAACGGCCTGTGTGCGGGCGATCTGGACATTCCCGGCGACCGCGCATTGTGGGAGCAAACCGGCGGCTGCTGCGCGAAGTCACACCCGGATTGCCAACACCCTTCCGTCGAGTTACACTGCATACAGTAGATGGAGGTGTCACTATGAGTGCTTCAGCCGTGGTCAGCGTGCGACTTTCCCAGGACGAGGCCGGCCGGCTTCGTCTCCTGGCCAAACGCATGGGCAGGTCCGCCAGTGATGTTGGTGCCCAGCTGCTCGCCGAGAGCTTGCGCCAGGCGGACTTCGCCTTCATCGAGTTCCGGGATTCGCCGGTGGGGCGCCAAGCCTACGTTCAAGGCTCCCGGCTCGCGGTCTGGCAGGTGATCACCCTGCTGCGGGATCACCAGAATGATGCCGCCAAGGTGGCCGCGCACCTGCGCTGGCCGGAGGCCAAGGTGCATGCCGCGGTCGCGTATGCGGACGGATATCCCGACGAAATTGAGGACGCGATCCGGGAGAACGACTCGGGGAGTTTCGAGACACTTTCCCGTCTTCTTCCAGGACTCCAGCGCATGAACGCCAAGTCGCGGGACTCCCGCTGAGGCGCCATGCTGAAGCTACTGACCGACGAGCATCTGTCCCCGGCCATTGCTCCGGCGGTGCGGAAGCGTTCGCCGGAGGCGACGATCCTCTGCCTCCGTGACTGGAGAGGGGGCCACTTTCTTGGGGCGTCCGATGCCCTCGTACTTGGCGAAGCGGCGACCGAGGGGCTGACCCTGGTGACCTTTGATGTTCGCACCATTCCACCGCTCCTCAAGAACTGGGCCGAGCAGGGGAGCGACCACGCTGGCGTCATCTTCGTGGACCGGCGCAGCTACGCGCAGAATGACGTGGGAGGGATTGCCCGGGCGCTGGCGCTGCTTTGGGCGAGTCACGGAAGGCTGGAGTGGCGGAACCGCTACTTCTTTCTGTAGGGGGCAACGGCGGTGGATCGGTTCTGTTTACGAGTTGATGATTGTGGGCGACGACGACGGCGTGTGCCCGGTAAACGACCGCCAATCGGAACACCTCCCCGGGATGAACCAGAACCGAATCCAGAATTCCTCTTAAAGTGACAGGTTCAAAGATTGACACTTGGCCTCGCCGTGAAGCGCGGCGGCCGCCTGGCCACGTTCGACCAGAGCATTGACGCCTCCCTCATCCCCGGCGGCCCGGCCGCGTACCACCTCATTCCCACTCTTTAGTCGCACGTTCCAGTATCCTCTATCGAGACCCAGTTCCCCATCGCCCGCCCTTTTGTCGAGTCCTACAAGCCGCGCAGGGCGAACAGGAGTCCGACGCTCACCCGGTTGGGCAAATTAAGTTCAGCGCTTTTGATGCTGCGAAAGTTGGTGGCGTTTAGCCGGACGACGTTTATTTGATTTGCTCCACGATTATTTGGTTACGCGCCATGCAACGAATTGCAGAAGGCCGAACTCAGGTGCTGATCGATAATCTGCCGAGTAAGCAAAACGTTCACTAATCTCCCGTTGACCAACCTTCCCCTGAGCTCGTTTGGTAGAATCTCCGCAAACTTGAATTCCGAATCGGCCCCGGGGTCGAGTTGAATTGAAATCTCGGCGTCTGCAAGGCCACGCAACTTTTCAATGCATTTCCGGGCCTTGCCCGTGTCCACCCGCAACTGGATCGTCAGGCTGTCGGCTTCCGCCACAATTTCGCGCCCATCCCGGAGAAGGTCGGCCAGGGTGTCGTTGACCTGCTGGCCAGCGAACGTCCACCACTCGGTCCGACCAGTTTCCTTCGCTGGAATTAGGTGGGTGTGCTCCGCCCGGACCCAGGCAAATTCATCCCGGATCTCCTTCAACGCTTCGGTCGCACGCTTGGAGAGATGATCGGGCGTGGCTTCGTCGGCAGCGACTTGCTGGATGCTTTGAGCCAGTTTGAAGGAAAGCCCCGGGGATCCCCCCAGCCATCGGGTTTTCCCTCCCGTGCCGTCCGGTTCGACGTGGGCTTTCCTGGCTTTCCAGTCCACATGGAGGACTTGCCAGGTGCGCCCTGCCAAACCAATGAACCGCGGGCCTTCGACCTTGGTCAGGAAATTGCCTTGGTCCACGGTTCCGACTTCTTGGTTTCCGTGGAGGACGGTAATGACCGGCTGGCTTGTGAAGACTGAAAGCAGTTCGTTGAAATAGCGGTAGCCGTAGTCGGCTTCTGCGGTTGGACCTAGTCCGAGGACTCCCTGGTCCTCTACCAGAATGCCCGTCCGCACCAAATGCTCCAGCAGCCCTTGGATCTCTTCTCGCGGGAGGTCCCGAACGAACGGGATGCGCCCCAGCCAGTGCTGCAAACCGAGGATCCCCAGTCCGTTCTCCTGGAGGATGAGGGCGAGAAGCTGCTGCGTGAGAATGTGGTAGGGAGACGCCGGTGCCGAAATCGGTTCCACGAAGCCGGCTTCCCACAAGGCGACGAGCGCGATGGTTCGATGCAGTGCGGGCTGGGACGTGGCAAGGAACAGGCAATTGCGACGGGTTCCCGGACGTCGTCCGGTGCGTCCGATGCGTTGGAGGAACGAGGCGACGGTGTTCGGGCAGTCGATCTGGATGATCCGGTCGAGATTCCCAACGTCGATGCCCAGCTCGAGGGTGCTCGTGGCGACGATGACGCAGTTGCTGGCCTGGCTGAACGCCGCCTCGGCTTGGCGTCGTTGGTCGACGCTGAGGGAACTGTGGGAAAGGTAGGTTTCGACACCATGACTGCGGAGCGCCGCAGCGATCTGCTCCACACGGGAACGGGAGTCACAAAAGACGAGCCGCTTCTCCCCTCGATGGAGGGATGAGATGACAATGGCCGCGTTCTCCAGGCTGCCAACGTAATCAATCTGGACCTCCGGCGCGGCGATGCCGCTGGAGGGCGCCACGACGGTCGTTTTGGCCCCGGTGCAATGCCCTGCGAACCATTCGAGCAACTGGTCTGGATTGCCGACGGTCGCGGAAAGCCCGATCCGCTGGGGTTCGGCCGGAGCCAGACGGCTGATTCGCTCCAAGACGAACAGGAGATGCCAGCCCCGGTCGTCACCGGCGAACGCATGGATCTCATCGACCACCACGGCCCGCAGCGAGGCGAAGAATCGCCGGTGCTCCACCTTCCGGGAGACCAGCATCGCTTCGAGGGATTCCGGCGTGGTGAGCAGGCAATCCGGGGTCGTTCGGAGAATCTGCTGTCGCCGCGACTGGGTGATGTCGCCGTGCCAGACCGCACAGCTGCGGCCGACCAAACCCAAGTAGTGTTCCAGCCGCTCGTGGAGGTTGTTCAGCAGCGCCTTGAGCGGGCAAATGTAGAGAATGGAAAGGCCGTCCCATTCTTCAGTGAGCATCCGGGACAAGAGCGGGAAGATGGCTGATTCAGTCTTGCCGCCTGCGGTGGGTGCGATCAGCAAGGCGTGATTGCGAGCGAGAACCGGCCCGATGCTGAGCTCCTGCAGCGGACGAAGTTCCTTCCACCCCAGCGAATTGACGATGTGGTGCTGAAGCGCTGGGTGGAGCTTGTCGAAGTGGCTCACAGGCTCAACGTGGGGAGGTTGCCCACGAATCGCACCAATCGGCACGAATGGGACCGGACAAAACAGCTTCCCACGCCTTTCTCTGCGATTGGTGCCGATTCTTGTGATTCGTGGGCCTTCACCGTTTTCACAGCTGGAGTTTGATATCGTCGACGCTCGCCACTCCGGCGGCGGATTGCTCGACCAACGTCAGCTCCGTGGGGGTTACCGTCAGCGCGTAATCGCGACGGGGATCGAAGTCCGGGAACTGATCAATGCGGTCCAAGACGTCGCCGACCAGCTTCTTGAGGTAGAGCCGAGGGGCGACGCCCACTTTCCCGCCCAGCTTCCCGGCAACCGCCTGCGCCAGATCCTCCAGCAGGACGAAATCGGCCCGCTGCCGGATCCTTTCCGTGTGGGGCGAACCCTGAGCGAACAGATGGGTCACCCGTGTTCCCACCTCGACCAACGAATCCTTGGTGAATGGTGACAGCCGGAGTTGAACGGCCCTCGGGTTGTCAAAGCGCGCCTCCGTCGTGAAGTCCACGTGAAGCCGTTGCGCCAGGGGAGCGAGACGCTGGATTCCCTGCGGACCGTCAAAGAAAGCTGGTGTGCCCGTGATGACGAGGTAAAGCCCCGGGAAGCGTCCCGCGTCGATCTCGTCGATGAGCTGCCGAAGGGCGTTGAGCGCCTTTTCCCGTACGTCGCCGCGCACGCGTTGCAGGGTTTCCACCTCGTCGAGAATGATCAGGAGCCCGGGGAGCCCCGAGTCTCGCAGCAAAGTGAGCAACCCTTGGAGAAAGCCGAGCGCCGCAAAGTGGTCCACGTCTCCCTTGATGCCGGCTGCACGCTTCGCCTCCGCCCCGACGGACGGTTGACCGCCCAGCCAAGCGAGGATGCCATCCGCCACCGCCTTTTGGTTCTGGGTGATGGCGGTCCGATACGCCCGCAGCGCGATGGCGAAAAGCGGAGTGGTTTTGCTGACGGCCTGGAGCCGTTGTTCGATGAGTGCGTTGGTTCGATCGAGGAGTGCTTCCTGGGTCGGTTCCGCGCTGCTGGCGGCAAGCACGTCTTCCTCCAGGGCGAAGAACCATGCATCCACGATGCTCCGAAAGGCGCCGCCATCGACGTCATTCGTCCGAAGCCGCTCGATCAGTCGGCGATAGACTGTTTCCAACCGGTGGAGCGGGGTTTCCGTCTCCGAGATCTGGACTTCGGTGACCGCAAACCCCTTCTTGAGGGCTCGATCCTGAAGCCAACGGGCCAGGAAGGTCTTGCCGCATCCGTAGTCCCCTCGAATCGCCTTGAAGACGGCTCCACCCTTGCCCACCCGGTCCAATTCCTCGTCGAGGCAGGTCGAGAATCGATCCAGTCCGACGGCCAGCGCTTCCACGCCATTCTTGGGCACGGTTCCCCGACGCAGGGCGTCGAGGATTTCGAGTCGTTTCTCGGGGCTGACGGTCATGGTTACGGGAGATCAAATTGGGTAAAGGGCCCACGAATCTGCACGAATACACACGAATTTGAACCCGCGACGATGGTGACTTTGCCTTGAGTGCATTCGTAGCGATTCGTGTTCATTCGTGGGCAACCTCCGGAGTCGCTTTTTACGGAATATCAAATTGGGATTTCAGCAGTTCCCGGTTGAGACGGACCGTGCCGGAACTGTCGTCGATGGAGAGCACCGGATACCCCTCCACATTCAGGATGCGCCGCAAACTGGAGAGGATTCCCGGCAGCCGGAATTCCGGAACTCCGGTTCGCGAAGACAGGGCGACGAGGAGCAAGGCGCCGCCCCGTTCCTCGATGGCTTCGAGCGTCTTGCGGATGATTTCGGCCGAAGGCGCCACGCGCCCGGCGAGGCTCAACTGCGATTTGAACACCTCGGACTTCAGCAACGCGCCAATCCAGTCGGCCTCCGTCGAAGTTGGCGTCGGCGTTCTCGGATCGAAGAGCGGCAGCCCGCTGACTTCCTTCGCTACGGGTGGGAGAGAGGGCGGAGTCGGCTTCTTGGTCTCCGTGGTGGCTCCACCCGCAAACCACCATTCCGGCAATCGCTGAGCCACGGCCACCCAGCCTGAGGGCAGGTTCTTTTCCTGCGCGAGCACGGCAAGGGGCACGATCACCTCCTGAGGGGAAATCCCTCCGTGGTATCCGTTCTTGCGGCTGGTGTAGATGATCCGCTCGCTCCAGGGAGCGATGAATCCACCCGAGGCAAACGGCGCGACGCGCTCGCCCTTGACCTCCAGTTCGCGAGATTCCGGCTCCTCCTGATTGCTGCGGTAACGGTCGCTTCCTTCCTGACGGACGGTCTCCGTGTTGTGCTCGATGATGTGACCGTGATCGCTGGTGAGCACCACCACCCGATCTGCCGCGGTGGCGGCGGCCAGCAATTGCTGGAGCAAAGGAACCCGTTCGATGGTCCAGCCCATGTTGAGCTGATCCCCCTTCAGGAGGTGATCGTCGATGGCATTGATCACCACACCCACCACCGGCCGCTTCTCGTGGATCGTGCGTCGAACCTCCTCGCTCAAGCCGATGCCGTCCCGCTCCGAGAGACTGCCTTTGAGAAACAGCACCGGTTGCGTGGCGGCGGTATTGTGTTCCGAAAGCGCCGGATGGTTGCGGAAGCCCACCTCTTCCCCGGCAGACGCCACGGCCTGCTCCCGACCCACCAGCAGCAACCGGCGGGACCACTCGGTGATCGTGGGAAGTCCGGCGACGGCAAAGGGAGGCTTCTCCGGATTCGCGGGAACCGCTTCGAGGAACCCTTGCTGAGAAAACGCCGAGGCGAGTTCCTGATGGATGGCCAGGCTCAGCCCGTCCAGGACGAGGAACAGGACCCGATGCTTCTTCGCCAGCGGGGCCACGACCCGCGGAATCAAGTCTTCCACGGTGAACAGGCCGTCTCCGCCTCGTAGCGTCCATTCCACCAACGCGGAGCCGAATCGGTGATTCTGCTGCTCCCGCGACGCGTCCACGGGGGCCAGAATCTCGCGATAGGCCCGGGTCAGTTGAGGATGGCTGTCCCCGTGGAAGAGATGGCGACGGGCCCAATCCACAAAGCCACCGTCCTGATGATACTCAGCGGCAAGCCCGGCAAAGTCGGACGGCACGGGCACTGGTCCCCGCAATCGCCAGCGGCAAAGACGAATGGCCATCTCCGCGCGTTGGAGCCGGTCCGGCTCGCGGTTGGCCAGAAAATGCTGTTGGACGTTGGTGAACGCCGATTCCGCCACCCGGAGGCGCTCGGTCATGGGTTCCTGGGTGAACGCCAACAGGGCTTCCCCCAGCAGGCCCAAGCGCTGTTCCAGTCCCATCTGGGACGCGTCGCTTAGATGAGCAAAGGATTCGATGCGGAGTTGTCGCAGCAGCTGGTCGAAGGCTTCGAGGTCAGAACGAAGTGCTGCCGACGCAGGTTCTTCGAGTTCGCGGACGAGCCATTTGATCCCGGTTTCGCCCAGTGCCTGTCCGTCTTTCACGGATGGATGTTCGCCGCCGAACATCGGCTCCAGCCGGGCTCCCGCTGCAATGAGCTCTCCGGCCGGGTTCGGACGGAATACGACCTGGCACGCCAACGCCAATGCGGGAATGGACACCGGAGGGGACACCCGCAGGGCACCCAAGACCAATCCGGCGGAACTGCCGGCATGGCGCTTCAGCCAATCCTGAATGGGCGCAACTGCCTCCTCGGTCAGCGCCTCAAACTTGGGTTTGGACTCGGGCTTGCGCGCCCAGTTGATCAAGTCCAGCAGGTCGGGCTTTCCGGAACGAAACCCGAGGCTGTGCCGTAGGAGCATTTCCCACGCGGTCTCGCTGTCGAGCCGTCCACCTGCCACAGGAGGATACCCTTCGTCAGGCCGCGCCTCCGCGAGGGCCTCGGCCATCCAGCGAACGCCTGCGAGGCGGGGCTCGATGTCCTTCGCCTTGAACAGTTCCTTCAGGATCTCCTTGGAACTGATGTGAAAGAGTTTTCGCCGGGCCAGTCGCGCCAGCACGTCTTCGCCCAAGCGCCGGTCGGCAACGCTGGTGAGGAGCACCAGCTGTTCCGGTGGCGTCCGCGTCAGGGCCTCCCGAATCGCGAGCTCGGAGTCGGTCTGAACAATGACCTGCTCCACGCCATCGAGGTGGAAGGTCGCCGGGCCAAGCCAACGCTCCTGCACCTGCAATCCCACCGCCCGCGCTTCCGGGAAGCGCTGGCGGATGGCGCTGACCTGGGTGCGAATCTGGTTGAGCGTCAGCATGGAAATGAAGTGCCCACGAATCTCACGAATCGACACCAATACGGAGGGGGAAGAGAGATTCCTCTCCCACGAGCGTCTTTTTTGTCCGATTCGTGTTCATTCGTGGGCTGCCGGTTCCTGGGAGAGTTGCCCACGAATCGCGCGAATCGGCACGAACGATGGACCGACTCTGAAAAGCTCCCTCTGGCTTCCCTGGATTCGTGTTCATTCGTGCGATTCGTGGGCCCTTCGGCTCGTTGGGCAGGTCATCCGTGCTGCGCGTCCACGTGCAACCCGAGTCGCACGCCAAAAAGTTCCATGGTTCCCGTTCCAAGATCGATCCGGCAGTCAGGATCTGCGTGGATGAGTGCGTGGAGAGAAGCCGTCACCACGATCATGTTGCTCCGTTCATCCGCTCCCCCCTTGGACAGAGGTTGGATGTGATGGACTTCGAGGACCTCGACAATCTGCGCTTGGGGTAAACCCGGGGGCAGTTGGTCACCGGCGACCTGGCTGGCGCCGTAGAGCGACTTCAGCTCCGTCACCAACCGACGGTTGCGTGCCAACTGGTCAGGCTGGTTGGCGTAGAGCTGCTCCACCTCCGCTGCGTCGCTTCGGTGCCAAGAAACTCCTGCGGCCGGAGTGGGTGAAGCGGGCGGATTCCAGGCAGGAACCGGGATCGGCGACGGCGGAACCACCGGAATGTCTGTTCCCTGGGATGGTGTTGAAGTGGGGAATGGAGGCGTGGGAACCGGTGCCGGTGGCGTGGGCGGACGATCCGCCAGCAGGGTGGCTGCGTCGTCCTCGATTCTCGCCAATGTCCCCGGCAGGGCGACGTCCTGTTCGTTTCGCGTCAGAACCTCCTGAACTCGTGAGGCGATGGCGGCACCCGCCGCCTGCCGGTAGTCGGTCAGACGGGAAGCGGAATCGATGATGTTCCACTTCGTTCGCTGCAACGCGTTGGAAACCGACGCCGCTTGCCGGATGGAAGTGCCGAGAACCAGCGGAAGCTGTGTCCAAGGAGCGGCAGCCAAGGCCGCAATGACCTGCGTCTCGGTCGCGCTGCGGATGGCTTCCAGCAAGTCACGTCCCGCCCGGGCCGTGGCGAGCCGATCTGAAGCGCTGACTGCGATTCCGCGCTGTTGCAGCCGCTGTTCCAGTTCCGCCACCAGATTCTGCGCGCCGGACTGGAACTCCGTCGCCTTGCTCTTCAGGTCGGCGGTCAGCCTCGCGACATTGGAGGCATTGCAGATCGAACCCGGCGTGAGTCCAAAGATCCCCTGAGCCCGCGCACAGGCTTCCTTCCATTGAGCCGCCGTTGGCAACGGCTGGCTCCGGAGTTCCATCTCGTCCCGGAGCGTATCCAGCGAGGCCTGCACCGGGCCGCCATGCAGCGTCAGCGACCGATCCGCCTGCGTGGCAAAGAAGAGGATGATCAGGTTCTGAAGTTCAGCCGGCAGGCCCATCGGCTGTGGTTCATCCATCCACCGACGAAGCTTGCCCACCGTGGTGGCTCCTTCTCCGCCTTCCTTCGGCGCGAAGTGCTGCCGCCAATGGCCGTCCGCGACCAGATGCGTCTCGCCCATGGTCGCCAGCTTCAAGGGCTCGGCGATCAGCTTCACATCACGGCGGTTGGCCGGGTCCACCGGGGAACGCCCGTCGGCGGATTGCAGGGCCTTCTCCAGCTCCACCCACACCCGCTTGATGCTGGCCCCGGAGATCCGCGCGTCCGTGGAAAACTCCGGATGTCCCGGAAACTGTCCCTTGAGCGCTTCACTCAATGCCTCCTGAACGGCGTCCTTGAGGGTCGCCGCCGAGGGAACCGGGATGGCGATGCTCGGATGGAGACTCAAGATCTGCTCGTCCGGGTCGAGGGTATGGGCCGAATCCAGGCACGACTTGTCGCTGGCCAGACCGTAAGCGGCTTCAAGGTAGCCTTTGATCTTCTGCCGCAGGGCCCGGGACTGGTTTTCCAGGATGACCTTGGCCTGCGTTCGTTCCACCGCCGAGAGCCGGGCGGCATAGGTGTCGAAGCGACTTCCGGTCAGCACATGGTCCAGCTTCACCAACAGGCCCAGCTCGCGTTGGGCGGAGCTGTTCAGGAAGGACGGAATCCACGCGATGGTGCGCGATCCCTTTGGAACTTCGCGGCGGAAGCCATCGATCTTCGCCAGGTCATCCCGTGGACCGTGGTTCTCGTCCTTGTCGAAGGGGAAATCGATGATGACCTTCCAGTCATCCGTCTGGTTGTTCAGGGTTTCGGTGTTGAGCTCCCGGACATTGGCGAACAGGAATTGGCATTGCCGTTTGGTTCCCCGCCAGAGGAAGTCGTGGCTGATCCACAGGGCGTCGGCCAGTTCGAGACCCATCATCTCGTAAACCAGCTCCTTCACCTTCCGGATCCGGTTCCCGGCGTTGTCTTCGGTGGCGGCCTGATTGACGAGGCTGTCGGTATCCACCCCGGCCAACTGCACGCTGACGGTCGGATTGCCTTCCTCGTCGCCAATCTTGATCTGCCCAATCTCGGACGCCCACTCGCGGCACTTCTGCAACACCACGCGGCCTTCCTGGCCGGGGATCGGCGTCTTGATGCTGCCGTGGTTCAGCGCGGCCAGCTTGTTGACCGTCATCGCCCGGAAGGACTCCACCTCGGGCGCGAGCGCCGAAAGCAGCAAGGTCTTGGCGAGGCGATCATCCCGGCGGAATCCGATGACCTTGGGATCCGTCGGGCTTCCCGCGTCGGCCTGTTCCTTGCGGATGCCGTTCCTGGCCTCGATCAGCGGCAGGAGTTGCTGGAGGTAAAGCCGCCGGGCGTTCTCGAAGTGGACGCGGATGACGTCGCTGAAGGGCTCTTCACCCTTCATGATGATGTCGAATATGTCGCCGACGGGGATGATCTGTCCGAGTTCCAGCGTCTCCTTCTGCTCCACCAACAGCATGAGCATGATCTTCAACGCGGTGCGCTCGCGCTGAAGCAGGGTGGAGAGGGCCACCAGGGTCTCCATGAGGGCCGGACTGAAGGGATAAATCTTCCGGAACTGATTCCGGTCGCCCTCCTTGGTTTGCAGCACGTCCAGCACGTCGCGCCGCAGCTTCTCCGTCTGGCGAAACGCTTCGTCGATCTGCTGGCGAGCGGCTTCGCTCCTGGGTTTCAAGACCCGCTTCTGCGCGATGGTCGGCAGATTGCGGTCTTCGAGCTTGATGACGTCGAAACGCTGGTCGAAGTGCTTGATTGAATCGTCGAGGGAGACGTATTGCGCCCCCAGCATGGTGTCACCCACGAGCTCCCGCAGACTCTTCTGGCGGGCGATGAAGCTGATCAGCGGGACATCCCGCTTGGCGTTCTGCGATTCGACGAGCTTCGCCAGCAGCTGACCTTGCTGGGTCACGAACTCCGGTTTGCCCGCGTGGCTGGCCAGCCAGAGGATGAGTTCGTCGAGGAAGAGGATGATCGCATCGTAGCCCAGCGACTTCGCGTGGTTGCTGATGACCGACAACCCGTTGTCGAGGTTGATGTATTCCGCCGTGCCGTGGGCGTGGCTAAAGATGGTGGCAACCAGCGAACCCACGAGGCGAATGCGCTCGGGATTCTGCGGATGGGCATTGCACGCGCGGTCAAAGGAGGCTGCATCCCAGGCGCTGCCGAGCAGCCCCCAATCCCCGCCGCGGGAAACCAACTCAGTTTGGTCTGCCATCGCGAGACTTGAATCATCGCCCTCCGCGAATTCCTCGTTGATGGCCTTGAAGAACGCGGCGTCACGCATCTGCTTGCGCAGGTTTCGGGCGTTCTCGATCAGCTTCTCGGAACGATAGACGCCCGGGTGCGGCTTGTCGGGATGCAGGCGGGTCACGAAGTCGGTGTAGCCCTCCAGGATGGCCGACGTGAGGTCCGTCTTCCCGATCATGTGGAACGGCACCAGCAGGAACTTCTTCCCGTGGCCCCAGTCGTTCCAGTTGGTCTCCGCCAGCAGCGGGGGGAATTCCGCGAACCTCTGGATCGCCGGATGGTTGGCGAGCATCAGGTTCAGCACCGCCATGAAGTGCGACTTGCCGGAGCCGAAGCTGCCGTGGAGGTAGGCGCCCTTGCTGGAGTGCGATTGCAGGCTGGATTTGACGAGGTCCAGCGCCTGCCGGAAGCACTTCGCCAGCTCCGGGGTGACGACGTAGTTCTCCAGCGTCTGCTCCGGGTTGCCGAGGCCTTCGGTGAGGCGGAGGACGAAGTCCCCTTGCCGCACTTGATCCGGCAGGTCGATGAGGTCTTTGAGGTAGGCCATGGAATCAATGAAGGGAGGTTGCCCACGAATCGCACGAATCGGCACGAATGAAGGCGGGATCCGGAGCAGGTGATTCTCTCTTTTCTCGATTCGTGTTCATTCGTGCGATTCGTGGGCCACACTCGGTGGTTCAAGTCCGGGACAGGGCGTTGTTGCTGACGAACAAGTTGCGGGCTCGGAACGCCGGTGGGCTCTCCAGGATGAGCACACCCCGAAGCGCGGCTAGCTGTGAGGCAAACCAAGGATTGTGAAGACGTCGCTCGTCGCTCAGGGCCCAGTCAGGGCTGGGGAGATTTAGGCGACGCGATAGTTCCTCCGCGGTGGCAGCAAGGTAGGCGTCTCGGACCCGGCCAGTTTCAGAATCCATGGGCGCCAGCAGCGGAGGCGAATCCACCAAAGCGGCAAAGGAAGGCGCCGCATAAAAGCCATCAAGGAAATTGGCGAGGCACCGGTCGAAGGAATCACCGTTCGCCGTCAGCACGGCGACCTCTTGCAATGACTTGGGTCTCATATCTGTCCTTCCTCAAATAGGCCTTCGACAAGGTACTGGGTTCGGGGGGGAATGCGATTCTCGGGATAGTACCGGCTCACCAGGTCCAGGACAGCCCGGGCGTTCTCCAACCGCAGGTGGCGGATGAGGAACTCGATGTCGGGCACATCGGAGCCTTCCCCGGTGGTCCCGCCCACCCGGGCCGCCATGCACTTCATGGCCAGCAGGTATTCAGGCACCGGCATGGTGAGGCGGAGGTTTGGGAACTGGGGCAGATTGCCGGTGGTCGTCTCATGACGGTCCGACACGAATCCTTTCACCCCGTCGTTCAGCCAATCCGGGGGCAGTTGCCGTTCTTCGCCGATCCGACGCACCAGCTCGCGGGTGAGCGTCGTTGGATGGAAGATGGCGTCCACGTCCTTGGTCGAAAGCCGGGCATTGAAGGCCAGCACCATCACGGTGCCGCCGAACAGGCAGACCTCGCCGATCACGCCCTGCTTTCCGAGCTCATCGGAGAGGGCCGACAACGCGTCCACAATCGCCTCACGCGTGAGGGCGGAGCCGGAGGAAGGTGGTGTGCTCATGCAATGAACGGGAGGGCCCACGAATCGCACGAATCGACACGAAAGATGCGGAGACACCATCGAATCGATCTCTTCGTTTCCGAATTCGTGTTCATTCGTGTGATTCGTGGGCAGTGCAGTTGCATCTCAGGTCGAACGGGAGTGACCCACGAATCGCACGAATCGACACCAATGAAGAGGGCGATGGAATCGACCAGAGAGGAGGCGAATGTCCTTTTCGGATTCGTGTGCATTCGTGTGATTCGTGGGCAGTGCAGTTGCATCTCAGGTCGAACGGGAGTGGCCCACGAATCGCACGAATCGACACCAATGAAGAGGGCGATGGAGTCGACCAGAGAGGAGGCGAATGTCCTTTTCGGATTCGTGTGCATTCGTGTGATTCGTGGGCAGTTCAGGGAGTCAGGGCAATCTGCTTCAGGTCCACCAGGGACTTCCCGAAGCGTTTGGCTTCTTCGCGGACGTATTCTTCGTAGTAGTCGCCCATCTTCAGGCCGAACTCGGGGTCGAGCTGGTTGTGCCACTGCTTGAGCCAGGGCAGCAGTTCGTTCAAGCCGGCCAAGACCAGCAGGAGCTTCGGCTGACCGGCCCCGGTCTGTTGCAACTCACCGTAGTGGGCGGCGAGCGCTTTCGCCTGTTGCAGGGGGTCGAGGCCGGCCCAGGCAACGGTCAGGCACGGGTCGCCGTCCCGACTGCATCCGGGATAGCTGATGAAGCGTTCCTTGGGCACGTCCAGCTTGCCGCGCAGGGACCAGAAGACGGAGGAACGGAAGTCGGCGCTGGCGTATTTGGGCGGGACTGGGATGTCGCCGATGCGTTGGGCTTTGCGCACCTTGGCGTCGGCTTCGAGGCGTTTGCGGTCGGCTTCGGACAGGTTTGGAGCGTTGAGGCCGAGTTCGTTGTCGATGGCGTCCTCCGCGCGCTGCTTGTCCCAGGTTTCCTCCCAGACCACGCGTTTGCGAAGACCGCTTTCCTTGTAGCGCTGGCCCGGGAGGAACGGGACGGCGGCGCTCTGGATCAGTTCGGCGACGAGCTTGTGCGGATCGAAGTCGGCGCGGCCACGGTAGATTTCGGCGGCTTCGCGGAAGGAGCGATCGAGGACGAGGTCGGTGATCTGCTGGGTGGTGAGCAACTCGATCTTGGGCTGAAACGCCTTCGCGGCCTCGCTGCCTTCCGGAGCGTTCAAGTCGCGTCCGATGACGCGCTCGATGCGGTCGAGCAGCCATTGGGTCAGGGCCTTCTCCAACTGCTCGTCCCACGGTTCGGTGTTCCAGCGGCGCTTGTATTCGGGCTGCTCGATGAGACGGATGTTGGAGTCGTCGGCAATGCGTTGGATGCGTCGTTCGACCAATTCGCGATACGCGGTCGGCCAGTGACCCGGGACTTCCGTGATAGGCGTGGAGCCGTGCCGCTCGAACCAGGTCGTTTGCAGTTCGCCCGCCTTCATCTTTCGGGCCATGACGATTTCGAAGGCGCGCTGGCCGAGTTCGACGCCATCGGGCGGGACCTGCACCGCCCCATCGGGTTGACTCACACCATCTCCAGCATCGATGAGCTTGAAGGACTCGTAGATCTGCCAATCCAGGTCCTCCTGCCAAGCGATCATCTGGCGGCGTTGGCGGTGCCAGGCGTCGCGGGAGTGGGCCAGCCACACGCGCAGGTCCTCCCTCCCGGGGCCGCCCCAACTCAACAGCGTGGCGCCCGACGACTGGGCCTCCAGGGCCGTGCTGGTTTGGACGAGCGCGATCGGAAGCTGGGAAGGGCATACATCTGGAACCGGGATGTTTGCGACCTGTGCAGCGTTGAAGGTCATGCGCCCCTCCCAAGGCTCGTTTTGAATACCGCGACCGATGCCGCTTCCGCCTTTCGGCGCGCAGACCTGCCTTAACCAGAAGGCGGCGGATGAGCTATTGAGAACACCAAGTAACAGCTGGTGCTGGCGTTCATCTTCGGTTTTCAGTTTCGCGATTGGAGCGGACTGTTTGAAAGCCTTAGGGCCGCGATTCAGGGCGAAGTTGATGTGCGTTGAGACAGCACAGAAGACGATCAATCGGTCCGCCAAATTCCGTTCAATCGGGATCTGGTGATATTCCCAAAATGGCCTGCCAGCGGCAGCGTAAGTCAATCCGCTGAAGTCTGGACGGTTCGCGAGTATCGACCGCAAAATCCAAAGCTGGTCGAGGAGAAGTCGGTCACTCGATAGCTCCATTGCGCGGTCGTAGGGGAAGAGCGCCTCTTGGTCACAGTTAATCGCCCAGTCGCGAACGTCTTCACCTTCCACGACAGCTCGCCTGAACTGCTTCGGCGCGTTTACCCGATCAAGGCACGTCGGAGGTCTGGAGAAACACTCCTCCTCCCCCATGATCACTCCAAACCCAACTACAGGGTTGCCGCGCCGATGCTCGACAAAAGTGGAGAAACAATTCGAGCAAGCCTCCTCTAACAAAGTCTTGAGCTCGGAAGCTCCACCTCCTCCCAAGCTCCACGGATGCTTGTGAAAGATAGCTCGTGCTGAATCCGCAACACTGACCCATTCGCTTTGGCTTCCCGCGACGTCGACTTGAGCTAGCATGGCTTGCCAAACGAAGCCTTGGACCGGGTCTGCGGGAATCCCGGGTTCACCTTTAATCCCGCTGACGACCCGGACGGTCGCCATAACCGGCGGCTGATTCTTCCCGAAGATGATAACGGTGGGCGTTCCGTGTTCAGGGATGTGTGCACCTGCAGTGTCCAAAATATGAGTCACATCCCATCGAAACATGAACTTTTCGATGAGGTCCTTCCCGAACTCATTTTTCATGAAGGAATTTGCCGTTATCTGCCCGACGAATCCGGCCGGCCGCTGCGGGGTGCCGTCGCCTTTGACCGCGAGCTCGAAGAAGCGCTCCATAAAAGGCACGGAGAGCGAATACTTGCCGCGGCACGAGGAGTAGCGCCCGCGGTAGAGCTCGCTGACCGCCTTGTCCTTGACCGTGATGTAGGGGGGATTCCCGAGGACAACGTGGTATTGTTGGCCAAGGATGCGCCGTAACGTCGCGGTATCCTCGACTTCGTAGTGGTGCTTCAGCTCGTCGCGGAAGGCGGCGTCGTCGGTAGCGAAGGTGCGCTGGGTGGCTCCTTGAAGTTCGAACTCTCCAAACCGCCTCCCGTGGAGCAACGAATCCCCCACGGCGAGGTTCAGCCGAAAATTCGGAGCCGCCTTGAGGCGGTTGACCGCGACGGCCTTGAGCGCGGCGATCAGCAACCGGAACCGGGCGATGCCCACCGCGAAAGGGTTCAGGTCCACGCCAAAGACCGAATCCAAGGCGCGCTGTGCGAGTTCCCGGATGGGCGTCGCGGGTTCGAACTGTTGCCACCGCTTCAGAATCCGTTCGAACCCTCCCAGCACGAAGTGTCCGGAGCCGCAGGTGGGGTCGATCATCCGGATGCCCTTCAGCCCGAAAGTCTGGATCGCCGGGTCCAGCGTGCGGTCGAGGATGAACTCCTCGATGAAGAGCGGTGTTTGCAGCAGGGCGTAGCGCTTGCGCGCCGCTTCGGACAGGTCCTGGTAGAGGTCGCCCAGGAAGCGGGTGTCCCACTCGGGATCGGTGAAATCGTGGTTCAGCAGCCCGGTGTCCGGGTTCCGTTCCTGCCAGAAGCGCAGGAGCTGGGTCACCGCGTCGCCGCTCGGCCCGAACTGCCACAGCGGGTTGTGCTTCGGATCGAAGAGGTGGGTCAGCCCCGGCAATTCCGAGGCCGTGCGAAAGACCTGTTCGAGGTAGTCGCGGTCGGAGTGGAGCTTGTTGATTCGGAAGTATTCCTCCCGCTCGTGTTCCGCCGCAGTCCTGCGGTCACCCGGTCCGCTGATCCACGGATGGTCCAGCAGCTCATTGTCCTCCAGGAAACGGATGAAGACCGTCCCGAGGACCCAGCCCACGGCCACCTGCGTGACCAGTTCATCGCGCCACACCGAGTAGGCCTCCGCCGTGCGCCGACTCGCCCGGGCCGCCTCGTATTGGGCGGTGAGCTTGGCCTTGATGGTCGGTTCCGCATCGGAACGGGC
Organism: Verrucomicrobiia bacterium; assembly: GCA_019634635.1. NCBI lineage: Bacteria > Pseudomonadati > Verrucomicrobiota > Verrucomicrobiia > Verrucomicrobiia bacterium. The sequence goes on along the minus strand of JAHCBB010000007.1, from coordinate 142,596 downwards.
GCGCAGGTCCTTCTCCAGATTGAGAAGGACGGGCTTCAGGGCGTCGAGCAATGCAGCGCGGTCGATCATGGAAGGAAGAAGTGCCCACGAATCACACGAATCGGCACCAATGGGGTTGCCCACGAATCACACGAATCGACACGAATGGGGAAAGCTGGAAAACCAACTCTCCAACACCATGTCTTCATTTGATTCGTGTTCATTCGTGCAATTCGTGGGCACCCGTCAGTTTACGATTCGTTCCCATTCGAGGCGACCAGGGTGTCCGAAATTGACCAGCAATCCCACCTTGAAACCGCTGGCATTGAGGTAGTTCAGGACTTGGGAGCGGTGCTCATCCATCAGCGCTGACACCGCCTTGATCTCGAGGATGATCTTGTCCAAACAAACGAAGTCCGGCTGGAACCGTTGACGCAGGGGGCGTTGCTTGTAGCTCAACGGCAAGTTGGCCTGGGCCTGAAACTGGATTTCGCGCAACTCCAGTTCGATTTCCAGGCATTCCTGGTAGATCGGCTCGGTGAACCCGCAGCCCTTCTCGTTATAGACCTCAAAGCAGGCGCCGATGATGGCGAAGCACTCCTCCTTGTAGATCAGCCCAACCTGTTTATCGGAATTCATGATCAGAGAAGGGTTGCCCACGAATCACACGAATTGACACCAATGGGGACGGATGGGGAAGTCACTTCCCGAGGGCTGCATGTCTTCATCTGATTCGTGTTCATTCGTGAGATTCGTGGGCACTTCGGCGATTCATGGGCCGCTCTCCTATTCGCGGGACAGCCAGGCCTCCGGGAGCTGTTCCCACTGTCCCCGCGTGGCGACAGGAACCGGGCGACCGTGGAGGGTGGGAAGCCGGTTCTGCTCATCCGACGGAACGAGCACCCAGAGCGACCGGGGATTCCGGCTGTCGAGGCAGATGGCTTCACGGAGCTGTTCGAGCACCGGAATCTGGTTGAACCGGGCCAGCAGACCGATGTTGGTCAGCAGGACCGGGCCGGCTTGCCCGACCAGGTGCGCCTTCAGCTTGGGCATCACGTAGCCCCCCACGAGCTGGTTCAGGCGATTCCAGTCGGTGGAGGATTCCTCGGCTTGGTCCGCCTCCAGAATCTTCTCCCACTTCACCTTCTTCGACTCGGCCTGCGCCTTCAGTTCGCCCAGCAGGAGGGTGTCGAGGTCGCAGACCGTCACCGGAAAGTCCTGCCGAAGCCGGGACTCCACCGCCAGGTAGTGCGTCGTCGTCGAAACCAGCACGAGGTAACCCGCCGCCTGGATCGAGCGTTGGAGCCGGTCGGTGAATTGGTCGGCCGTCAGCTTCTCCGTGGAGACTCCCGTGGTCTCGGCGGTGCCCGAGTTGGCCCGGGTCGCGGTCGAGGAACTGATGCCGGTCACCCGTTCCCGCCGTTCCGAGCGATAGGCGCCCCGGCCATTGTCCGCCGTGGGGTCCCACTTCAGCTTCGTATCGACCTGATCGAGCAAGGCGTCGAGTTCAGGCCGATTGGGCAACGGAGCCGCCTCGGGATAACGGCTGCTCACACGCTGGCGGATGTCCTCCACCGAAAGGTCACGCGTGCCCAGCAAGGCACCCGCCGCCAATTGGATGGCGCGGCGCGGCTCCAATCCCCGGGGATAGACCTCCAGACGGGAGGAAAGCCCGGCCGTCTGCGAGGCGTTCACCGCCAACTTGACCAGCCGTTCGTCGGAAAGCGGCGTGACGCCCTGGGGGAGCCGAACCCGGCGCAGCGTCTCAACGACCCGGGCGGGCGGCGCGAGGGGATCCTGGAGCGCCAACTCGTCGGCTTCCTTGCCCAGCCGGAAGGCGTAGTCGCCCAAGTCGTGGCTGAGCGCGATCAGCACGCGGTCACAGTTCCGGCTTTCGACGAACCGGGCGGTCTTCAGGGAAAACTCGGTCTCGCAGGCCGTGCGGAGGACGGCGATGGCAATCTGCGTGCGCCGGGGTTCGGTCGCGGTGGAACCACGGGCGGCGAGCAGCGCATCCGCGAGTTCCTTGTGGGTCATGGCTCCGCCCGAAGCCTGAAGGATGTGGAAGATGGCCTCACGAAGACCGATGATCGAGGGCGTGCGCGCCCAACGCTCGCGGGCACTGCCGATGACCTGGCCAATTCGTTGGCGTGAGACGCCGCTGTGTTTGGCCACCTCGGTCTGGCTCGGCCACCCGCTGATGTCCCCCGGTTGGGCCACCGCCCGGGGCGCATCCTGGAATGAAGAAGCGCTCGCTGGGGAATCCGCTGGTTGGGAACCTTCCGCCGGGAGTTCCTTCAACCCCAGAATCTGCCGGAGGATGTCCGCTTCGCCTGCGCCAATCCGGTTCAGCGAGGAGACGAGATGATTGGCGACCCAATCGATGCTCGCGGATTCCGACTCGTTGGGTGTGCTGTCCCGGTGGTCCGTCTCGGTGGCGTCCTGCTTGGGCTGGATGTCCGGGAAGCGAACGCGCAAGTCGCGATGGAGGTCGGTGATCTCGCGCTGCGTCTTCTTGCCGACCCCGGAGAGCCGATTGAGCCGCCAGATGGAGCACTGCAACAGGTCCCGGACCGTGATGGCGTTGATCTTGTCCACCGCATTGGCGGCCCGTGTGCTGAGGCCGAGTTCGACCAACTGCGTGGAAAGCTGAGCCTTCTCGATCAGCGCCGTGCGGGCAGCGGTCGTGACCAGGTCCCCACCGTGCGGTGTCTGGTCCAGTTCCGCGAACACCGCCAGCCACGCGTCCCGCATCTGGCGGGCGTTGTCGAAGCGGTTCCGGAAATCCCGGCGCAGGGCTCGCTGGAAGAACTCAACCAACTGCTCACGCAGGTCGGCGCTGAAGCGCTCCGGGAAGAGATTGGCCTCGCAGTCGAGGACCGCGGGGTCGCTCTTGCCGTCGCCCCACGCGGGCAGATCCCCGGTGGCCATCTCGTAGAGCGTCATGGCCACGGCGAACCGCTCCGCCTGGAGATCCCAGCGGATGGGCTTTCTCAGCCGAATGAAGGGGTCGAGGTAGGCGGTCGTGCCGCACCGGATGTTCTCCGCCGAGATGTGGGAAAGGGAGAAGTCGAACAGGGCGAGGTGCTTCTCGGATTCTTTTCCGCGCTCCCGGATGCCGATGTTCTCCGGCTTGATGTCGCGGTGGGCCACGCCCATGCGCTCCAGTTCCACGACGGCATCGATCAGGTCCGTGCCGAAGCGCTGGAGGAAGTCGAGGTGCAGGCGGCCTTCCTTCCGCAGGCGGCGTGCGAGGGTTTCTTCGCCCGCTCGCTCCATCAGGATGCCCGACAGCCCGTTCAGGTGGACCAGTTCCTGGGCTTTGACGATGCCGGGATGGTCGAGCCGCCGGAGGGTCTCGAACTCGGTCTTCAGTCGTTCGTTGTGGTCGGGCTGATTGGCGAGCTTCAGCACGGCCTGTGCCTCGCCGTGCTGCACCAGAAAGGCAACGGCGGTGGAACCTTGGCCAAGCCGTTCCAGCACGACCAATCCACCGGGAAGGCGGTCGCCCGCCTTCGCTTCAATGGGATTCTGACGCGCCTCGGAATCCGGCGTGGTCAGTTCATTCTCCACCAAATTGAGCTGGTGGAGGAACTCCCGGACGTCGTCGTAGCGGGCAAGGACGTCGGGATGGGTGCTGAACCGGATCAGGTCGCGAAGCTCGTCGCCCGCGGCATCCATGACGCTGCCGATGTCCAACCCGCCTTCGCTCGTGACCCGCTGGGTCATTTCCAGAGGTGAAGGCGCGGGCGTCTGGCCGGTGAACAGGTAGTAGGCCAACGCGCCGAGGCTGAAGACGTCCTGGCTGAGAGCATCGCAGAACGGATCGCGCTGGGCTTCGGGCGAGAGGTAAACGGCGGAGGAATCCTCGACCAACTGCTCGGCGTGGAGGGTTCCGGTGACGCGGGTCGCACCGGTGGTCGTGGCACTCGAACGACGCGCAAGCTGCCAGTTCAGGATCTGGAGCTGGGGAACAGGGGCTTCCGGATTGAGCACCAGGATGCTCTGCGGGCTGAGCGCTCGGTGGACCAAACGTCGTGAATGGGCGAACTGGAGCGCTTCACCAATCTGCCGCACGAATTCGAGGCGCGTGGTGACGGTCAAGCGGTCCGCCCGCTGCGCCATGTAGTGATCGAGACGTTGGGCACCGGTTGGAATGCGGAAGACCAGCGCGGGGCCGAGCTCGTGCTGGGTGAACGTCTCCGCGAGGACGATTCCGGGGTGCAGCAGGTCCTGGAGCGAAATGAACTCCTTTTCCGCCGCCCGCTGGAGCGTCGTCCGTTCCTCGGTGGGGAGATGCGGCGCAATCGGGTAGAGCCGGACGATCCGACGCGTCTGGGTCAGATTGACATGGGCCGCGATCCAGTCCTGAAACAGGCCGACCGGACTCTCGTTGAAGATCTCCTTGAGCTCGAAATCAGCCACCCGCCGCGACTTCTGCGTCGGGCGGATGCCCGCTTCCTCCAACGCCCGGAAAACGGCACGCGCCGTTGGCTTGTCCAGTCGCTGGGCGTTGTTGCGCTCTTGCCCGAGTCCAGTCCGGTTGATGAGCGCTTGGAGGATCCCCGGAGACTTCTCGGCGTCGCGAAGGAAGACGTTCGTGCGCCCGGCCCCAGTCAGACGATTCTGAAGGTCGGTGGCCGAGCAGAACACAACCGCTTCAAGATACGGAATCGAGGCCTTGGCCGCCGCCTTCTGCCGCCGCAGGAGGGAGACCAGCTTGCGCGCCTTGCGATTGGCGAGGAACAGCGGGTTGTCGTAGGTGAAGCGATGACCGCCGGTGGTCCACGTCCAGGTGTGGACGTCGCCGTTGAGGATGCCCGGCCGGCTCTTGATCTCGACCAGGAAGAACCCCATCGGGGTCAGAATCAGGGCGTCGATCTCGTTGATCGTCCCGTCGTCCGCGAGGAACTCGAAGTTCGACCACGCCATGTAGGGCTCGTGGTCGGGCAATCCCGAGCGCAGGTATTCCAACGCCTCGGACTCCCAAGCCGATTGGGAGGGGGTGATGGCTTTCCAGCGTTGCGGTGACATGGCGATGAACCTGATCCGGGAAGGTCGTTACAGCCGGCTGCGCTTCCTCCCTGCGCCCGGAGCCGCGTCATCGCTTGAGGAATCCCCCGCAAGGCCGCCCTTGACCCACGCGTCGATCTCCGAGGCGAGAAACTTCCAGAGCTTGCCCACCTTGTGTGCGGGCATCCGCTTCCGGGTGATCCACTTGTAGATCGTGTCCGGATTGACCCCGAGATGCGCTGCGATCTCGTCCACGGATAACCAGCGTTCAGGCATGGGATTCTTTTCGCGATCAGGTCCTTGGGCGCGATCACTGGGAACCTACGGATCCGACAGCGAACGCTACGAGTCGTGTCCAACAAGGTCAGCCAAAAACCAGCTGAAGCGGGTTCGAAGGACGTCATTGTCCAAAGTTCAGTGGAGCTTCCTTGAAGTCACAGCCGACGCGACGAACGGGGACGCTGGGCTTCCCGAGAGCCTTTGAGGTCGCCAAGCCGTCGGATTCCAGCGCGCATGCATGAAGGCGGAATGAGTGAGGAATGACGGGGGTTGGGTTGATTGTGCGGGACACCGCCCTTCCAACTTTTTAGGGTCCCCTGCGTGACGCGCTGCACCTCGCCCCGCAAAGAGCCCCGAGTTCACGAGCCGATCTCGTTGGATGACATCCGGATCCTCCCCCTGACCGATCCTTCGGACCAGAAGCGGCTCCAGCTTCTGCTCCAGGAGCACCACTACCTGGGCCGGATCAAACCCGTCGGCGAGCGGATGTTCTACGCGGCGCTCGACACCTCCGGGCGCTGGCTGGCGGTGCTGGTCTTCAGCGCGGCAGCCAAGCACCTCAAGGCCCGCGACCAATGGATCGGTTGGACCCGCTCCCAACGTGATCGTCGTCTGAGCCTGGTCGCCAACAACAGCCGCTTTCTCATCCTGCCCGGGATCCATCAGCCCAATCTCGGCTCGCGTGTCCTGCGGCTGACGCTTGATCGCCTCGGCTCGGACTGGCAGGCCCGCTATGGCCATCCCATCCTGTTGGTTGAGACCTTTGTGGATCCCGAGCAGTTCCAGGGCACTGTCTATACGGTCCAAGGATGGCAGGAACTGGGCTTCACCGATGGCTTCGGACGCCATCGCCGGGACTTCTACGTGGCGCACCACAAGCCCAAGCGGCTCTTCGCCCGGGAACTGGTCCGAAACGCTCGCCGAAGCCTGCAGTCCCAGCACCTGAAGCCGGCGTTGGCTGGGGTCGAGAAGAAGGCCGGAGCCCGCTGCTACGCCAAGGAGGCCGAACTGCGCGCCCTGACCGAGCATTTTCGCGACCTGCCCGACTACCGGACGCGTACGGAATCCTACCCGGCAAAGTCCCTGGCCACCCTGCTGCTGGTGGCGATGCTCTGTGACGCCCCACGCGGCCAGAAGGACCTCGCCAAGTTGGCGCGGCGCCTGACCCAGAACCAGCGTCGTGCCTTGGGAATCCGCCCCAGTCCGGACGGTTCCTTTCCGGCCCCTAGTCAGTCAACCTTCTCCCGCTTCCTGGGCCAGATCGATGCCCAAGCCCTCCATCAGCGCCTGCTGCAGATCCAGGCCAAGGTGCGGGGCCAACCTCCGGCCGAGGAGTTGATCGTGGTGGATGGCAAGGAACCCCGGCATGGACCCGGAGAGGCGATCCTGGGGGCGGTCAGCGTGCCGGGGCAGTTCTATCTGGGCTGCGCCCGGGTCGATACCAAGACCAACGAGGTGCCCGTGGCGCGCCAACTCTTCGGCACGATGGATCTGAGCGGGCGGACGGTGTCGATGGATGCCCTGCATACCCAGGACCAGACCGCCCGGGAGCTGGTTCTGGAGCACGGCGCTCACTACCTGATGACCGTGAAGAACAACCAGCCCACGCTGCGAAAGTCCATCGACACCACCGTCCCCGCCCCCTCGGCGGGTTTTTCCCCCTCTGCCCCCGAGCCGCACCCAGGCTCGGACGATCGAGAACAACCGCGGAGCCCGTGAAATCCGCACCCTGAGAAGTTGTGCCGTATCGGCCGAGGACATCGGCTTTCCGTTCGCAGCCCAAGTCGCCCGGGTGATCCGCCAACATGCGGGCAGAAAGAACGAGGAGGTCGGGCTGATCACCGACCTGGGGTCCGACGAGCTGTCGGCATCGCAATGGCTGGCGGCCAACCGTCAGGGCTGGGGGATCGAAAACGGCAGCCACCAACGGCTCGACGTGACGCTCAACGATGACCGGTGCCGCGTCCGCAGCGGCAATGGCCTGCTGGTCTTGGGCATGTTCCGGCGCCTGGTCATCAGCCTCTTCATGCACTGGCGCCTCCAACAGCCCAAGCCCCACCAAAAGTCGCTCACTGACTTCCAGTCCGTCATGGGCGAGGACAATCTTGCCAAAGCCATCACCTTCGTCACCTCCCACAGCCCAAAACTGCGCTGAGAGCTTCATGCATACGCGCTGGTCGGATTCCGGCATTTCAGGAGAATTCTTGCGTGAAATGACGAGTGGATGGAGTCTGAAAGGGGCCTTTCCAGCAATGGGACGCGTTGGGGCGAACTGCGCTTGCGCGGGCGGGTCCTCTACGCCATGGAACATGGATCTGCGCGACACCGGTTTTCGCCTGGAAGAAGCTCACGATCTGGCGTGTCCAATCCACATCCCCGGCTTTGAGTGCGGCGCTGTCGGACTGGGAGCCCCCGAGATGCCAGCAGCACTCGTAGAAGGCTCGGCGCTCGGAATCGCGTTCCCGCTCGACGATTCGCCGATGTTCCTCTGCGGTTACCGCGCGGCGTTCACGAAACCGGATGGGCGGTCATTGGGGCTTCGGGACCAGCGGCCAGGCCAGCCAGGTCATGGCCACGCAGTAGTTGTGGAATTTCCGAAGCTGGATGTTGGTGCTGACTTTGCCGCGGCGGATCGCGGCCAGAAGATCTTCGGCCCGCGATTCCATGATGAACTTGGGAAGCAGGTCCCTGAGGGCCTGGTCGCGTCCCGCCCGCACCCAGCGTTCCCGGGTGCTGCCCTGTTTGGGTTGCACCAGGGCGTCGAGCGCCATGGCCCAGGTGCGGGTGGCCACTCCGGAATCGCTTACGGCCAGGTAGGCGCGGGCAATGTGCAGGTTCAGGGCCGGCTGTCGGAGGGCCTGTTCCGGGCGAGCACAATCTGCTCGGCGGCGTCCCGGTCCCGGGTGGCGAGGCTCGTGCGTTTGCCGGTCTCCGAATCAAACCAGTAGAATGCCCGAAGACGATTGCGACGCTGGACGAGGCGGCAGCAAATCTTCGTGTGCTGGTCGGTCAACGCCAGCGTAGAAGACCGTTTCCGAACCCAAGAGGAGCTACCGCAGGGGTACTTCGGATTCCACGGGGGTTCCCTGCCGGTACCAAATTTGGTGTCCACTTTGGCGTCCACTTTGGTGTCCGCAGGGACCCTTTGAACCACCAAATTCTTGCCGCACACGCGGCTGGAAATGGTGGCTGGGGCCGGAATCGAACCGGCGACACGCGGATTTTCAGTCCGCTGCTCTACCAACTGAGCTACCCAGCCAACGAACGAGCCCGAAATTGAGACCAGGTGACACCAAGCAGGCAAGGGCATTTTCCCCGGGAATTTCCAAGCTTCGCGGGCTCCAACATTCCGGGGCTCCAGGGCCGCCCTTCACCCTTCGGCTGTTCGCCCCGGAATCCCCCGCCCTGGAAGGCCTGCCGGGAGGAGTCAGCGCGGACGGACGATCATCTCCTCAACGATGACCCGGGCGGGGAGTTGAAGGCAGAAGATCGCGCAGTCGGCGATGTCTTCTGGCTGCATCATCCGCGCCCGGGCGGCGGCGTCGGGGACCACCGGACGCCGGTCGAGCAGGGGGGTGTCAATGTCGCCCGGGAAAATGGCGATCGCGCGAATGCCCCGGGCGCGTTCCTCGGCGTTGATGGCCTGCGTCAACCCCGCCATTCCAAATTTGCTCATCACGTAGGCCGGACCGGCCTTCGGCGAGGCCTGCTTGCCGGCGTCGGAAACGATGTTGACGATGGTCCCCGACCCCTGCGCCCGCATGCCCGGCAGAAAGGCCTGGGTGCAATGGTAGGCCCCGTGCAGGTTCGTGTTCATCATCGTGGTGTAGTCGGCAAGCGAGAGCACCTCGAGGGCTCGCCGGGGGGCATTGGTTCCAGCCGCGTTCACCAGCACCTCCACGGTGCCGAAGGCCGCCAGCACCTGGTCCGCCATCGCCTTGACCGCCCCCGGGTCTCCGATGTCGGCCGGGCAGACCTGGATCCGGTCCGGTGCGTTGCCGGCCAGCCGCGCCGTTTCCGCGAGGGCCTCCGCGCGGCGTCCGATCAGGGCCACGCGCCATCCCAGGGCGGCAAGCTTCACGGCGGTGGACCGGCCCACGCCGCTTCCGGCGCCGGTGATGACTGCGTTTCGGGTCATGAGTTCTCAGGGGGATGGTGCTCTCCCGTCATGAGCCGGCTTCGGGGAGATCCACCCACTGGCGGACCTCGGCGGACCGGACGGCGGCATCCATGACCTCCTGGACCCGCGCGCCGTCGTGAAACGTGAGGGCGCACGGACGTTGCTCGCGGATGGCGTTGATGAACTCCACCGCCTGATCATAGCGGAACGAGATCAGGGGGTCGCCCGCGCCGGGATCCCTCGGGGAGCCGGGCCAGACGTGAAACTCCGGGGGGACCTCCAGGGGCTTCATCCCGGGTCCGCCAGCCCGGCCCTGCTGCAATTCGTTCCACTTGCCGGTGGTGAACTCGAAGGTGGCCTCGCTGCCGTTGATCTCCACGGAGTCGAGACTGCGCCACGATTCGTTCCGACCGCTGGCCAGTTTCGAGCTTTCCAGCACGCCGCTGGCCCCGTTCCGGAACTCCGCCAGCAGCCCCACCCAGTCGTCGGTGTCGTTCGGGGCGCCGTCCCGGACGGGGGTGAGGTTCATCAGGCTGGCCACCAGACGCCGCATCGGCCCGACCAGATGCAGCGCGAAATCAATCCGGTGGCTGAGCATGTCCCCGATCTCGCCGGTGCCCGCCAGCTTGCGGACCTGACGCCAGCCGAGGTTGCGGGTGCCCCAGTCCTGCAGCCGGCAGGACCGGTAGTGGTAGGGCGTGCCCAGGTCCCCGCGGTCCACGAGGTGCCGCAGGTACCGCATGGCCGGGACAAACTGGTAGGTGAAGGCCGTCATGTGCCGGACCCCGGCCCGGTCGGCCTCGACGGCCATCCGGACGGCATCCGCGGCGTTCAGGGCCAGCGGCTTTTCACACAGGACGTGCTTGCCTGCATGGACGGCGGCGACGGCGATGGGAGCGTGAAGAAAATTGGGCGTGGCGATGATGACCGCGTGGATGTCGTCCCGGGACACCACCTCCTCCCACCGCGTTGAAGTCACCGTGGCGCCGGTCTGCCGGCGGGCGGACTCCAGCGTGGCGGGATTGGCATCGCACAGGGCATGGACCCGGACATCGCGGCACAGGGCAAGCCCGGGAAGGTGGTTCTGCAGCGTGATGCCGCCGGTGCCGACCAGGGCGATGTTGAGGAGGCTCATGGGGCTTTATTGCGAGCTGGAAGGCCGCAGGCTCCCGCACTTTGGCGCGCGAGACAAGGCGGCGGATTCCGGCGGCGGATGTCGGTATGTCGCGGTGCGGTGATCCCCTGGCGGGCTGTTTTGCTGGAATTCGGTGGTGACGGCGCGATGATGGGGCGTCGCCCCGGAACGTGGTCAAACGACGGTGGCCTTTGGGCAAATCCTGCAAAGCGGGCGGCCCGGGTTGCCGGCAGTGTGGGCCGGTCTGAGGGACTTCGAAATCCGGTTGCCAATGAAATCCATCAACAAGCCCGGGCGGAAACCCGCCACCACCGCAAAGTCCAAAGCCCGCCTCGTGGTCACCGACCGCGCGGGCCATCGGGTGGCCACCGCCCCGCTGTCGGAGCTGGCCCCGGTGCGCTTCCACATCCGCCAGATCCTGGTTCCCGTGGATTTTTCGGAGCACTCACGCAAGGCGCTCCGCTACGCGCGCCCCTTTGCGGAGCAGTTTGGCGCCAGCCTCTCCCTGCTGCACGTCATCGAGCCCATGGTGTTCCCCGGCGAGTTCGCCTACGCACCGGTGGAGCCCGAGGGCATGGACGAGCAGCGCATGACCAAGGCCCGCCAGCAGCTTCGAAAGATTGCCGAGGAGCTGGGAGCCACGGTGCCTGTGGAGTCCTCGGTGAGGCTTGGGCGGGCCTGGAAGGAGATCGTGGACACCGCCCGGACGAAGGAGGTGGATCTGCTGATCATTTCCACCCACGGCTACACGGGTCTCAAATACGCGCTGCTCGGGAGCGTCGCCGAGAAGATTGTCCGGCACGCACCGTGTCCCGTGCTCGTGGTGCGGTCCGAAGAGCACGACTTCGTCTGACCCTGCGTCCGGCCCCGCAGCCGCGGTTCCCGCTTTGTTCCGGCCGGCGGGTCGTGTAGTGCGGACGCGGTGTCCACTGAAATGGCGATCCGCGTCCTGTCCGGCGCTGCCCTCTTCACGCTGTTGTTTGCCGCCGGACTGCGGCTGACGCCCTCCGAGGTCTGGACGGCCCTGAGCGACTGGCGGCGGCTGCTGGTGCTGCTGGCGGTCAACTTCATCGCGGTGCCCGGCCTGACGGTTTTCGCGGCCCGGGCGCTGGAGGTGCCGCCCGCGATGGCGCTGGCGATGGTGCTGCTCGGGGCCGCCCCGTTCGCCCCGGTGGTGCCGGTGTTCACGCGGCTGGCCCGGGGGGACCTCGCGCTTGCCGCAGGGCTCACCGCGGTGTTTCCGGTGTTCTGCACCTTCCTCACCCCGCTGGCGAGCCGCACCGCGATGTCCCTGCTGCCCCCCGCCGGCGCGCTGAAGTTCGAAACCCTCTCCATTCTCGCCACACTGCTGGCGACCGCCACTGCCCCGCTCGCGCTGGGGGTCGCCTCGCGCAGTCTGTTCCCACAGACGTCGCAGCGGCTGATCCGTCCCGCCGAGGTGATCTCGGAGGCCGTCGGCGTGCTGTCGCTGGTCTTCGTGGTGTCCTCCCAGTTCCGGGCGGTGGTGTCCACGGATCCCCGATCACTCGTCGCGATCCTCCTCGTCAGCGAAGGGGCCTTCATTCTTGGCTACCTGCTGGGCGGACCGGACCGCCCGGCCCGCATGGTGACCGGACTGGGCACGGCGAACCGGAACATCGCGCTGGCGTTGCTGGTGGCCGCCGACAGTTTTCCGGGCACCCCCGTGGTGGCCGGCGTGGTGGTCAACGGCCTGGTTCTGCTGCTGCTGGGCCTTGTTCACGTGGCCGTGTGGCGATTGGCGGCGCGACTGGCGTAATCCCTGGGCGGCTTCAAAGTTGCCGGAGGGGGTTCGCCCATGAAGGTTGGGCACGTGACTGCAGTCGAGGAGATGGCGGCCGTGATCCCGGCCGGGACCGAGCGTCAGGCCATGGACTGGTCACTGGTGCTCGCCAGCCAGGGGATTGGCGTCACCGTGGACCGGGAGCCGCACGGGACCTGGCTGCTGCGCGTCCCGCCCGGCGAGCTTTCCCGGGCACGGGACGCGATCCGCCAGTTCCGGCGGGAGAACCGCGGCTTCGAGTGGCGTCACGAACTTCCCGGATCCGGGTTGTTGTTCGATGCCCGGGTGTTCTTCTGGGCGCTGGGAGTCGTGATGGTCTACTGGGTCCAGGACCGCCTGGATGCGGGGCTGTTTGATACGAGGGCCGTGCGGACCGGCGACTGGTGGCGTTCGATCACGGCGGTCTGGATGCATCGCGACGCCGCCCATCTGGCGTCGAATCTCTCCCTTGGGGTGGCGTTCCTGGGCCTGGCGACGGCGCGGTTCGGCGTGGGCGTCGCCCTCCTGGGTTCGTTGGCCGCCGGAGCCCTTGCCAACCTGACCGCGATGGCCCTGCGGTCGGCGCCGTACACCGGTCTGGGCGCGTCCGGAATGATCATGGGGGCGCTCGGCATGCTTGCGGCCCAGTCCCTGCCGTGGTGGCGGTCGGGGCGGCGCGGCGTGCGGATGATCCTCGCGGGCCTGGGCGCCGGGGTGCTGATGTTCATCATGACCGGCACCCGGGAGGAATCCGATGTCCTGGCCCACGCCGGGGGCTTCGTCTTCGGGATGCTTTTCGGCGGCCTGGCCTCGCTGCTGCCCTCACCGCAGCCACGGGCGATTTCCGCGGGCACCCTGGCTGCGTTTGCCGGCGTGGTGGGGATTGCGTGGTTCCTCGCGCTTCGATGACCGCGGGTCCCTGAAGGCGGGGGATCAAATCTGCTCGAAGTACCGTCGCTTCTCCCAGTCGGTGACGGCACTGGAAAACGCCTCGTGCTCGAGGCGTGCGTGATGGGTGTAGAAGTCCACCACGGCATCGCCGAGCGCCGTGCGGGCGAGGCGCGAGGCGGCAAACAGGTTGGTGGCCTCCGCGAGGCTGGCGGGCAACCGCGGGAGTTTTTGGTCCAGATAGGCGTTGCCGCGGTATTCCTCCCCGCAATCGAGGCCCTCCTCCACACCGGCCAGTCCGGCGGCGATCATCGCGGCGAATGCGAGGTAGGGATTGGCGTCGGCGCCGGGCATGCGGTTCTCCGGCCGGAACGAGGCACCGTGGCCCACGACCCGGAATCCGGTGGTGCGATTGTCCGTCGCCCATGCCATCCGGGTGGGTGCCCAACTGCCGGCCTGGTAGCGCTTGTAGCTGTTGATGGTGGGCGCGTAGAGGAGGCAGAGCTCCGGGGAGTATTTCAGCAGACCGCCCAGGAACTGGCGGAACAACGGCGTCGGGCCGCCGGCCGTGCGTCCGCGGCGGCCCGGTTCGGCATGGAAGGCGTTCCGGCCCCCCTTCCACAGGCTGAGGTGGATGTGGCACGAGTTGCCCGCCTCGGTGGGGGCATACTTGGCCATGAACGACACGGCTTTCCCATGCTGCTCGGCGATCTCCTTGACGCCCTGCTTGAACAACACATGCCCGTCGGCCATGGGCAACGGTGCCGCATGCGTGAAGTTGATCTCGTGCTGGCCGCGACTCCACTCCCCCTTGCTGCTCTCCACCGGGACGCCGGCTTCGGTCATTCCGTTTCGGATCGCCCGCATCATCGGCTCGTCCCGCGCCGGTTGCATGAGGTGGTAGTCAATCCGGTAGTCGCTGGACGGCGTCAGATCCCGATAGCCGCCTGCGGATGCCGCGGCATAGGTCTGGTTGAACAGGTAGAACTCCAGTTCGCTGGCGCATTCGCAGGTGAATCCCAGTTGCTCCAGCCGGCCTACCTGGGCGCGCAACACCGATCGGGGGGCCTCGGGGACCCTCGTGCCGTCCGGACGATGCAGGTCGCAGATCACCAGGGCGGACGCCGTCTGCCACGGCAGAATGCGGAGCGTCGAAGGATCCGGCCGGAGTTCGAAGTCACCAAAGCCGGACTCCCAGTTCGCCACGGCGAACCCGTCGAGGGGGTCCATCTCCAGGTTGACCGTCAGCAGGTAATTGCAGCCGTGGGTGCCGTGGCCGGCGACGGAATTCAGAAAGTGATCCGCGCGAAACCGCTTGCCGACCAGCCGGCCGAACGGGTCCGGAACGGCCACCAGCACGGTGTCCACAGCCCCCGCCTTCACCTGGGCCGCCAACTCGGCAAACGTCATGCCGCGCAGGCTATCGGGCGTCGTCCCGCTCGAAAAGCGGCAACCGATGGCCGCGCCGCGGTTGGACTGAAAAACCCGTATAGTGGCAGGCTCAACGGCCCAAGGAGCTCCAAAACGAATCGCGTCCAAACCCGGCGAGCAGGCCGCCGCTCAATGCGCCCAAGGCAATGCAGACCGCGCCGGCCCGCCGGGATTCGTACATTCCGAGAGCCGGACGACCCCAGACGGTCATCCCGATTCCAGCTCCGAGAATCGCCCCGAACAGGAAGTGTACCGCGAACGCAACCCAGTCGAATCCATCACGTTTTGGCACGGACAGTCCTTGTTGATCAGTAACCGCCGGGGGGGGCGTCTCAGTTGGACACGAATTCCCTTGGGTCCGTGATTCGGCCGGCGAGGGCGCTTGCGGCGACAGTGGCCGGTGAGGCGAGGAAGACCTGGCTCTCCTTGTGGCCCATCCGACCGGGGAAGTTCCGGTTGGTGGCGCTGATGCACTTGAGGCCGGCCTGGTTCATGCGGCCAAAGGTGTCCACCGGCCCGCCCAGGCAGGCGGCACATCCCGCGTTCTCCGTCATGCGTACCCCGGCATCCTCCAGGATCTGCCAGACCGTCCGATCTCCCCACCGCGTGGACTGGAGGTCGTGAACAATCTCCGGTGTCGCCGGGACGCCGAACGTGTCAATCACGACGCGTCGTCCGCGCAGCACCCGCGCAAACTCCACGAAGTCGCTGGTCTTGCCACCAGTGCAGGATCCCACGTAGGCCCGGTCCAGCTTGATGTGCCCGAGTTCCTTCGCCTTGCGGCGCTGTCCGGGGTCGGGATGGCAGGCGACGGTCGGCTCCAGGGTCTCCAGGTTGACGACCGTCTCGTACACAAACCTCTGGTCGGCATCCGGCAGCACTGGCTCGTAGGTGGTCCGGGTATCGTTCAAGCGGGTGCGGGCATCCACGTACTCCTGGGTGCGGGCGTCGAACTCGAAGATGCCGTTCTTGCCGCCGGCCTCGATCGCCATGTTGGCAATGGTCATGCGGTCGTCCATGGACAGCGACGCCACCCCGGGACCGTCGAACTGCATCGCCCGATACGTGGCCCCGTCGAACCCGATTTCGCCGATGCAGTGCAGGATGATGTCCTTGGCCATCACGCCGGGCTGGAGCCGGCCCTCGATGCGGAAGTGCATGGTTTCCGGGACCTTGACCAGGAGGCGTCCGGTACCGAGGACGAAGCCGGCATCGGTATTGCCGATGCCGGTGGCGAACTGGTTGAAGGCGCCGGCCATGCAGGTGTGCGAATCGGTGCCAAACAGCACCTCGCCCGGCCGGGTGTGCCCCTTCTGCGGCAGTGCCGTGTGGCAGACGCCGGCGTAGGTGGAGCCGTACTGCCGCTTCAGCAGTCCTTTCGACGGGTCGAACTTCCACTGGCCGTCGGGGTCATCAATGACGTCGTAGAAATACGGCAACTGCTGTTCCCGGGCGAAGTCGCGGAGGAGGTCCACATTGCGGTTCGACTTGGAATCGGCGGTGAAAATGTAGTGGTCGGGGATGATGACCACCCGTTCGCGGTCCCAGACCTTGGCATCCGCCCCGAACTCCCGATGGAAGACACCGATCGTTCCCGGGCCGCACACGTCGTGGGTCATGAGCACATCGGCCGAGACCCAGATGTTCTCGCCCGCCGCGACCCGGGCCTTGCCTGCGGCACGGGCCAGGAGCTTCTCAGTCAGTGTCATGAGATTTCAGGCTAACCCGGATCCGGCAGGTGGCGCAAGCCGGCGGGACGGGTCCGACCGGGCGCTCAGCGCATATGCACGAAGCACTCAACGGAGCATTGGGGAAGGGGAGGTGACGAAGGCGATGGCTTTGGCGGGATTGTCCTCGCCCATGACGGACCGGCAGTCGGTGAGCGACTTTTGGAGGGGCTTGGGCTTGCCGGAGGCGCCAACGGTCGTCGTTGAGCGTCCCGTCGAGCCGTTGGTGGCTTCCGATTTCGATCCCCCAACCCTGACGGTTGGCCGCGAGCCATAGCGCGCTGGAACTTCCGGACCCGGGCGGCGTCGGGATTGCAGTGGGGGCGGGGGCGGCGTTAGCCTTGCTGCGTTCCGGGGTTGCGCCCCGGGGTGTTTCGTCATCCATCTCACCTGTCCCATGATTCGTCATTTCCGCCCCCGCCCCGGTTGGGTTCCGGCCGCCTGCCTGCTGGCCGCCCTGTGTGTTCCGATGGTAGCCATGGCGCATCCCGGGCATGGCGCCACGCCCGGAATGGCGGACGGGTTTCTCCATCCGTTCACGGGACTGGACCACGCACTGGCCCTGCTGGGCGCCGGCTTGTGGGCGGCCCAGGCTGGCGGGCGCGCGCGGTGGGCAATCCCCGGTGTCTTTCTCCTGATGCTGATTGCGGGTGCCACCGGTGTCCGCTCGGTGGGTGGCTTCCCCGGCCCGGAACCGCTCGTTCTGGCCTCAGTGTTTGTGCTCGGGGGCGCCGTTTTGGTCGCCCGACGGGCGCCGCTGGGAGTGGCCCTGATGCTCACGGCCATCTTTGCCGCGGCCCACGGCGCCGCACATGGGACCTCGGTTGCCGGCGGCGAGGTGGCGGTCGGCCATGCCGTGGGGTTGCTGCTGGCCAGCGCCTGCCTGCTCGGTGTCGGGGTCGCCAGCGGTTCCTGGGCCATCCGGATTCAACGGGAGCCGTGGCTGCGGTGGGCGGGTGCCGGAATCGTTGCGGGCGGCTTGTTCTGCCTCGCCTGATCCGGCCGTGCCGGAATGGGGCGTGGGGCGTGGGGCGTGGTCGGGCTTCCGCCGAAGGTCATCGTCTGCGGGGACGTCGCGGGTCCCAGGGAAAGGCGTTGACCAGATGACGGATCGCCGCGATGGACCCGCCGGCGACGAGGACTTCCACCACATCAAAGCGCGATTTGACGCGCCGGTTCTCAAGCCGTCGGAGGTAGTCTTCCGCGGTCAGGGACAACCGGTGCCGTTTTGCCGCGTTCACAGCGGCTGCCGGTCGCACCCATTCCTCGGAAGATCGTGTTTTCACCTCAACAAACACCAGGCAGTCGGCGTCCCGCAGGATGAGGTCAATCTCTCCGTGGCGGGACCGGAAGTTGGCGAGGAGGAACTTCATTCCGCCTCGCACCAATTCCCTGCGCGCCGCATCCTCACCGAGGCGCCCAAGGTCCAGGTGCGCAGGCGGGGTCGGCGGTTGGGTTCGCCGGGAGCGCCAGAGGTCCTGAAGTCGCCCAAACCAGCTCATCGGGGGGGGCGGCCGCCCGTTCAGGCGGGAAACAACTCCGGATCCGGCGCCCGGAGGGGTGCGAAGCTGCGGCGGTGGATCGGGCATGGTCCGAGCCGTGACAACGCCTCCAGATGCTGCCGGGTCGGGTAGCCCTTGTGGACGGCAAATCCGTAACCGGGCCACTGGAGGTCGGCCCCGGTCATCCAGCGGTCCCGGGTCACCTTGGCGAGGATGCTGGCCGCCGCGATGGCGTAACTGCGCCGATCCCCCTTCACCAGCGGCGTCTGGCACACGCTCAGGCCGGGAACGCGCCTGCCGTCCACGAGGGCGTGATCCGCAGCCGGGCGCAGCTTCCGGAGGGCCTCGTTCATCGCGCGATGCGTTGCCTGGAGGATGTTGATGGCGTCAATCACCCCGGATTCCACCAAGGCGATGCCGTGCTCCACGGCGTCGTTGCCGACCAAGGCTTCAAAAAGCGCCTCACGACGCGCCGGGGCCACCTGCTTCGAATCATTGAGGTCCCGCAGCCGATCGGGCATGTCTCCGCGGATCCAGGACTCCGGGAGGATCACCGCCGCGGCGACCACCGGACCCGCCAGCGGGCCCCGACCGGCTTCATCCACACCGGCGATTCGCCGGATGCCGCGCGTGCACAACTCCCGCTCGTGCAGGAAACGGTCCTCGGACTGCGGAACCATGGAGGCAGCGTGCAGGAGGGCTCTTGTTGCGGGCAATCGCTGAACCTGGGGAGGCACCAGTCCGCGGTCCGGAACCGGCGCGGAGGTCTATTCCAGCCGGGTCACCGGATGGCCGGCGAGGAAGGCCGCGGCATCCATGCGACGTCCGCCCTCCGGTTGCACTTCCGTCAGTCGCAATACGCCGTCACCGCACGCCACACGCAGGGAACGATCCGCGGCGCCGAGGATCTGGCCTGGCAGCGCGCGAGGCGCCTCCTCCCCGGTGGGCAGTTCGGGGACCGCCGAATGAATCTTGAGAAGGCGCGGGCCGGAGGCGGCAGGAATGAAGGCGTGGGCGCCGGGCCATGGGGTGAAGGCGCGCAACCGCCGCCACAGGACCACGGCCGGCTGGTTCCAGTCCAGACGTCCATCCGCGCGCTGGATGCGTCGCGCGTAGGTGATCCCCTCCGACGGTTGAGGCTGCGGGGGGCGCCTCCCGGCCACGTATTCTGGAATCGTTTCCAGCAGGAGGGCGGCTCCCAGCGCGGCCAGCCGGTCGTGCAGGGTGGCGCTGGTGTCGTCGTCGCGGATCGGAGTGCGTGCCGTGGCCACCATCGGGCCGGTGTCGAGTCCGGCGTCCATGCGCATCAGGGTGACGCCGGTCTCGGAATCGCCGGCGGCGATCGCCCACTGGATGGGTGCCGCGCCCCGCCATCGGGGAAGCAGCGAGGTGTGGACGTTGAGGCATCCGAAGATCGGGATCTCAAGGACGGCCTGCGGGAGGATCTGTCCGTAGGCCGCCACGACCCCCAGGTCGGGGTGCAGGGCCCCGAGTTGATCGCAGAGCCGCGGATTGCGGGCCGATTCGGGCTGCAGGACGGGGAGTCCCAGCCGTCCGGCCTCCTGCTTCACCGGCGGCGGCGCCACCTGGAGTCCGCGCCCAATCGGCCGGTCCGGCTGGGTCACCACGGCGGCGACCTGAATGGACGGCTCGGCGGCGATTGCAATCAGGAGGGTTCGTGCAAGCTCCGGGGTGCCGAAGAAGACCAGTCGGAGCGGAGCGGTGGGCCGGGAATCGGACACGCGCTCAGGCCAATCCACCCGCCGGAGCCAGGTCCTCCCGCCGGAGGAAGGTCGTATTGCCGTCGCTGACCGCGGGTTTCGGGATCCGCGCAAGGATCTTGAGGATGTCGAGGAGCACGTAGAGCGGCTCCTGCGTGGAGTCAATCTGGTGGATCAACGTGTCGGGGTAGCAGTTGAGCACCGCCCGTGTTTCGCGCCGGTAGGTTTCGAGTCGGGCCCGGATCACCTCGACATTGGCGTCGTCGAGGCGGTTTTCCTTGAGGGCGCGCCGTTGCAACCGGGCGATCAGGCGGTCCACGACCGGACAGAAGAGGTTGAAGATCGCCTTCACATCAATCAGGTCCTCCAGGATGCGGACCTGGTTCGGGTTTCTGGGAATCCCATCGAGCAGCAGGGTGTCCGCCTCCGGGTTGAACCGGTTGGTGGCGATCATGCCGTCTATGGACTGCCGCCACAGTTCGATCGTGGGCTCGTCGGGAACGAGCTGCCCGCGCGAGGCGAACTCGACGAACACGCGTCCCAAGGCGGAGTCCACACGGAGGTTTCGGAAGGCCTCGCCGCAGGAGAAGTGGGCGAAATTGGGGATCTGCCCGAGGATTTTGCCCTGGGTGCCCTTGCCGGCCCCCGGGGCGCCGAAGAGGAGGATGGCGCGGTATTTCATGCGGCGCGTGACGGCGGCCCGGGGTCAGGCGGCATCCTTGTGGCGCAGGGTGACCTGGGTGATGTCGGCGAAGCTGACACCCAATTCCTGGTTGGTGGTCGTCTTGAAGTGGATTTCCGCGGCCGAGATCCGGCTGATGCGCGAGGCGACGACACTGCTCTTGCCGGCCGCCACATCCAGCACCAGGTCGCGGTCGGCATCGCTGGTGATGACGCGGAAGAAACTGGGGAACTGCGTCTCGAAGAAGCGCCGGTTGAACGTCGTCTCACCCCGTTTGAAGACCTTTGGCGTGCCATCGCTGCCGCCGCCTCCGGCGCTTGCGGACGCCTTGGAGAGCCCGAGTGCCGCCGCCGCGCCGCCCCGGGGTGCCTCCGCGGCCTGGGCGGCCGTGGCAACGGACACGTTGGAGCCGGCCACGGCCGCCTCCGTCGCGCTTTCCTTTTCGGCCACCGTCACCCGCGGGAGGACCAGAAAAATGACCCAGCCCACGACCGGAAGGACGGCGGACAGCCCGCAGACGAGGGCGGGCGGACGCCACTTGAACCGGGCCACTTCGAACGCGGCGTAAAGATTGGCGAAGAAAAGGGCGATCACCAGCAGCAGTCCATTGGGCGTCATCAGGGCGCTCAGCAGCCCTTTTTTGACGTCTTCCGGCAGCGGCATGCGCCCGGCCACCGGGCGGACATTCACCGCCTTCACCTTCGCGGGCACCACCACGTCGGTGGGCTCGACGAGGGGCTCGGCGAATGGACGCGCCCGCGGGTTGTCGAGGAGCTCGCGAAGCGTTTCATCACTCAGTTTGGCCCAGTCAATCCGCGGGGAGAACTCGCCGGTCTCCAGCCGCACCACGATGCCGTCGTTGTCCGCTGCGGATAGAGTGCCGCGATACACATCGCCGGTAATCAGCTTGAAGTCGGCGGCCCCGGCGGTCACGAGGACCAGCGGCAGCCACAGGACGGCTAGCAATTGGCGGCACCAGCGCATGGACGCCAACACTGGCAAAACGGGTTTACGGCGGGAAACGAAAAATCGAACGCGAAAAATCAAGGCCCCCGGTCTGACGACGTGGACGGCGATGCGGTTTCCCGGACGGGCGGATCAGGGGCGGACGATCGCGAACTCCACGGAGCGAAGCCTCAACGTGTGCGCGCCTGCGCATCGCGTCCACTGCGGGGCTGTCCTCCGGCCCGGCCCGTGCCATGGTTGCCCCGTTCCAGGTCCTCAAAGTGCGTCACCATGAATCTGAAGCCCGCGTTCCTGTTTGCGCTGTTGGCGCTGTCTCCAATGACCGAGTGGCCCTTTGCCGCCGAGGCCCCGGTGCGGCGTGCCCCAGCCGGGCCGCTGGTGTCCCCGGAACTGCATGCCGATCGCAGTGTCACCTTCCGCCTGCGGGCACCCCGGGCGTCGGAGGTCACCGTCAGCGGCCAGTTCGGTCCCGATGCGCACCTGTCGAAGGACGCCGAAGGTGTCTGGTCCGTCACGGTGGCGTCGGTGCCGCCCGGAGTGCACGAGTATCGGTTTGTGGTGGACGGGTTGAGCGTCATTGACCCGCAGAACAGCGCCGTCAAGCCGCAGCGATGGCCGGGGGTGAGCATCCTTCACGTGCCCTCCACGCCTCCGGCGCCCTGGGACCTCCAGGACGTGCCCCACGGGACCATTCACGAGCACACCTACCGGTCGCAGGTGCTGGGGACCTGGCGTCGCCTCTTCGTGTATACGCCCCCCGGGGCCGCTCCGGGACCGCTGCCGGTCCTCTACCTGGCACACGGATACAGCGATCATGAGGCCACCTGGACCGCCCACGGAAAGGCTCATTGGATCCTGGATTCCCTCATCACCTCCGGGAAGGCGGTGCCGATGATTGTGGTCATGCCCGATGCCCACGCCCTGCCGCCGGGTGGGGCCGGCTTCGAGAACTACGGCCCCACCAATTCGGCGGCGTTCTGTCGGGAGTTGGTCGGGGACATCCTCCCGTACATCGAGTCTCGATACCCTGTGGATGCCCGACCCGGGGCGCGTGCATTCGCCGGATTGTCCATGGGCGGCCACCATGCACTGACCGTGGCGATGAACCACCACGACCGGTTTGCCTGGATCGGTGCCTTCAGCGCTGCGCCGCCTCCCGCCGTCACGGTGGCCGGCGGATTGGAAAACGCGGACGCCGTGAATCGCGACCTGAAACTCCTCTGGATCGCGTGCGGCACCCGGGATTTCCTGCTGGGCCGGAATGGCGAATGGCATGCCCTCCTGCAGTCCAGGGGCGTCCGGCACGAGTACCTGGAGACGGATGGGGACCACTCATGGCCGGTGTGGCGCGGATACCTTGTGGATTTTGCCCCGAAATTATTCCGATGACGTGAGCGACCTGGCGGCTCAACCGGGCATCCACTCTGCCGTGGCGCGCCCGGGGTTCCCGGGTATCCTCGGGCATGCGTCTCGCACCGCTCGTGGCCGCGGGGTTCGCGATGGTCCTGCCGCCGGTCGCTGCCGCGCCACCCGCGCCGGAACCGTTTGAGCTGGATCCGCGCCTGGAACTCATTCTCTGGGCCTCGGAACCGCAGGTCGTGGACCCGGTGGCCATCTGCTGGGATGCCTCTGGACGGGCGTATGTGGCCGAATGCCGGGACTACCCGTACGGCGCCGGCCCCGACGGCGCCGTGGGCAGCACGATCCGGCTTCTGGAAGATTCCAATGGCGACGGGGTGGCCGACCGTTCGGTGATCTTCGCCCGCGACCTGAGCTACGTGACGAGCGTCACTCCCTGGCGCGGGGGGGTGCTGGTAACGGCGGCACCGGACCTCCTGTTCCTCAAGGACACCGACGGCGATGGGATTGCCGATGTCCGGGAAGTCGTCCTCACCGGCTTCAACCGTGGGGTTTCCGACAGTCTGGTCAACGGCCTTCGGTTCGGTCCTGACAACCGGATTCATGGGGCCAACGGCGGGAACAGCGGCGTGCTGACATCGCCGAAGCGTCCCGGGCACACGCTCCGCCTCGGCGGCGATGATTTTGCGTTCGATCCCGACACCGGCGTGGTGGAACGGACCGGGGCCAGCGGTGGAGGGTTCGGGCTGATCTTCGACGGGTTTGGCCGGGCCTTCACCACCTACAATATTGACCACATCCAGCACCGGTACCTGTTGCGCCGGCACGCGGAGCGGTACCCGGGATTTCCGCCGGTGGACTTGACGGAATCCATCTCCGACCACGGGGAGATGAGCCGGATCTTCCCCGTTTCGCAGGCGCAAACGCGTCCGAACCACCCCGAGCAGGCCGGTCATTTCAGTGCCGCAGGAGGCCTTGGGTATCTGGATTCCCCCGTCTTCCCCCCGGACCTGCGGGGCTCGGTGCTTGTGGGCGACGTGGTGGGCAATCTCCTGCATCGCGACGTGGTGAACGGCAGCGGACCCGGCTTTGTGGCCAGCCGGGCGCCGGAGGAGGCGGCGCGCGAGTTCGTTGCCGCCCGGGATTCCGCGGCGCGCCCGGTGGCTGCCGAGGTGGGTCCGGATGGCGCCCTGTATGTGCTCGACATGCAACGCGATGTGATTGAGCACCCCGATTACATCCCGGAAGTGGTGCGCCGGCAGCAGGACGTCCGCGCCGGAGAGGACCGCGGGCGCATTCATCGCCTGGCGCCAAAGGGCTTTGTTTCCGGAACGGCACCGAAGTTGGAGAGCCTTCCGGACCCTGCACTCGTACCGCATCTGGCCCACGCGAATCCGTGGTGGCGTCAGACGGCCCGACGTCTGTTGCTGGAGCGGTCGGCCAGGGGCACGGTTCCGGCCATCCAGGAGTTGGTGCGGACGACCCCGATTCCCGAGGGGCGCGTCGAAGCGCTCTGGACCCTCCAGGGGTTGGGCGTCCTCGACGTTGGGGACCTCAAAGCCCTGCTCAGCGATCCGCACCCCGGAGTTCGGGAGAATGCCCTGCTGGGGGCGGAGCCGATGCTGGCGGCGCAACCGGAACTGAGATCGGCGGTACTGGACCGACTGGGCGATCCGGAGGCACGGGTACGATTCCAGGCGGCACTCACGGCGGGAGCCGTTCAAACAGAGTTCCTGTTGGCCCCGTTCCGCATCCTGATGGAGCGCGATGTGGATCATCGTTGGACCCGCAGGGCGATCTACTCGTCGCTGGATCCGGAGGCGACGGTGCCATTCCTGTCAGCTCTCCTGGAACGTCCGCCGTTTCACAATGGCGTCTCCGATGCCCATCGCGAGGCCGTGGCTGAAGTTGCCGCCCTCGCCGGAGCCCGCAGCCCCGGAATTCCGGATGCCGTCGGGAAGGTCATCGTCCTGCAGGCCGCGGTGCCGGACCCGGCGACCCGGACGGCGATCCTGGACGGGCTTGCCGACGGCCTCCTGCGCTCCGGAGTGAGGCCTGATCCGGGCTCCGAGGCCCGGGCGGTGTTCGTGCGCCCATCCTGGGAGCCCGGCATTGAGGAACTCCGGGCGCTGTGGCGGGTGACTCAGGCCCTGGGGCTTCCCCAGACCCCGGGACAGCTGGCCGCCGTGGATCGTGCCCGTGAAGACGTGACGGATCCCTCGGTTCCCCTGGAGACCCGCGTGGCACAGGCACGACTGCTCGGGCTGGGCCCTGAAGCCGGAGTCACCAACACCCTCGTCGCCCTGCTGGATGCCCGCGAACCGTTGGAACTTCAAAGGACGGCCCTTGGTGCGTTGGCATCCGTCCGCGAACCCGCCCTGGCATCCGCGCTGGTGGATCGCTGGCGCCGCGTAAGCCCGGCGGCGAGAGGCGCCCTGCTGGCGTTGCTCCTGGATCGGCGTCCATTCCACGGGGCACTGCTCGCCGCGCTCGAGGACGGACGGCTCACCGTGGGCGAACTCAACCTGGATCTGGAGCAGCGGCGGCGTCTGCTGCGGGGGGGCACCGACGACATCCGCGAGCGGGCATCGCACTTTTTTGGCGACGAGGAATACGGCAACCGCAGGGCGGTTGTAGCCGAATGGATGGCGCGCCTTCCGGAGCGGGGGGATCCGGTTCGGGGCCGCGACGTGTTTGTCGAGGCGTGCGCCCGCTGCCATGCCGCCGGTCCCGTGGGGCATCGCGTTGGCCCCGATCTCACGGGAGTCGCGCATCGGAGCGTGGAGGATCTGCTGTCGAACATTCTGGATCCGAACATGGCCATCAACCCCGGCTTCGTCGCCTGCACGGTGGAAACCGACGATGGCGAGGAGGTGTCCGGACTCCTGCAGGCGGAAACGCCCGAGGCCATCACCCTGCTTCAGGCCGAGGGACGAACCTTCGTTTTTTCGCGCCGTTCGGTGGTGCGTATTGAGTCCAGCGGGCTCTCGCTGATGCCCGAGGGCCTGGAAGAAGGCCGGTCGCCCCAGGACCTTCGCGACCTCATCGCCTTTCTCCAGGAGTCACGATGAGGTGGCCGCGGGGTGCCCATAGGGGGCGAAACCGATTGCTCGCACGCCTTGACGACCGGCGGTCGTCCCGGAAACTTGGTCCCGACGCATGGGCAATCATCGTGAGCAGCCGTTGAGCCGCCGGGCAGCCCGCGATCTCGACATCGAGATCGGATTCCTCGAGGGCCTTGTGAAGCGTGATCCCGGTTTTGTGGAGGCCTTGGAGCTTCTGGGGGATGGCTATGCAACGCGTGGACGGTCCCAGGACAGTCTGGCGATTGACGAGCAGCTCCGCTCGCTGAAGCCGGCCGATCCCGTGGTGCGGTTCAATCTCGCCTGCAGCCTGGCGCTCAGCGGGGAGGCGGAGCGCGCATGCAGCGAGCTGGAGCAGGCCTTGGAGCTGGGGTTCCGGGACTTTCGATCGCTGCAACGGGATCCCGACCTTGCCTGCGCCCGCAAGCATCCCGCCTTCAAGCGGGTCCGCGCCAAGATCCGCGTCCTGCAGTTGGGCAAATCCTGAGCGAATGCCCTGCGGATCACGGGGCGCCCGGGGCAGCCGATGCCCCGGCGGTGACCGCAAAATCCTCCTGGCGCACCTCCATGCGTCCCCGGAATCGCTGGAGCACCTTTCGCCCGCCGACCCGGGCCTCCACCCGTTCATCCACCCAGTCACCCGATTCGAGCCGGCGCCGGTCCACCACGATTTGGAAGTCATCCAGCACGGCGAGGAACCCGGCCACGGACACCGGTTGGTCGAGTGACGCCTCGATCCGAAGGGGTTCGAATTCCACCGCGTCCACCCAGAGGCGGCCCCGGAGGCGCCTGAGGATCCGGTCGCCGATCTTCCCGTCGGAACGGGTCCCGGCGGGCTCGAACATGAGGAGGTGGGCCACCCGGCCGTCCCGCTCCTCAGTGCCAGCCAGCCGGTAGTTGAACTGCTCCAGCAGATCGCGTCCGAGGGATTGCAGCATCTTCGGCGGGCGCTCACGCCGCGGGGAGAAGGTCTCGCGATGACCTGCTTCCCGCCGGGTTTCCTCCCGACGCGCCGGCTCGGGTGGCACCTCTCCGTTCAAACGAACCAGGGTGACCCGTTGTTCGCTGCCACACTGCACCACGGTGTGTTCCTTGGTCTTCCGGCTTCGAATGCCCCCGCGCGAGTCGAGTTCCTCGACCACCGTGAGCCGCCGACATTCCAGGCAGGGGTCTCCCGTGCGGTCGGCATTGGCATCCGCCCGTTGCAACAGACGCTCAACAATCCGTGCGGCGGTCGTTCCGGGAATGGGCGCTGATGCCTCCTCCGGAAGGGCAACCGTCGCGGTGGCCAGTGCGGCGCCCAGGACGACGACGCGCGGACAGATGAATGGGATCAGGCCCACGACGAGGGAACCAAGCCCGGGCGGGTGCCGACGTCAATGAGCTGGCGCGTCAAATGACCGTGTTGTGCGGGATCACCGTGCCCTTGGGGATGACGAGGACGCCGTCGCGGATGCAGTAGAGCGGGTGGTCGAGGTCCTCCGACTTCCCGGCGGGGGACAGGACACAGCCCTCACCGATCCGAACATTCTTGTCCACGATGGCGGTCTCGATCCGGGTCCCCCGGCCGACCCCGAGCGGGATTCCCTGGTTCTCGGGGCGCGACTGGCGGGCGGTGGTGTCGTAGTCGTCGGCCCCCATCATGAAGGTTTCGGAGAGGAAGGCGCCCTCGTTCAGCACCGACCGGATGCCGATCACGCTGTTGCGGATGCGGGCATCACTGATGATGCAGCCGTCGGAGATGACTGCGTGGTCAATGGCCGCTCCGTTGACCTTGCTCGCCGGAAGGAACCGGGGCCGGGTGTACACGGCAGGCTCGAAAAAATTGAACTTCGGAATGTCGCTGGTCTGGTCGAGGTTGGCCTCCCAGAAGCTCCGGATGGTTCCGATGTCCTCCCAGTACCCCTGGAACACCTGGGCAAACACCCGCTTTCGCTCGATCGCCCCCGGGATGATGTGCTTGCCGAAGTCCGTCAGATTGTTGTTGAGCAGCTCGAACAGCACCTCGCGGTTGAAGACATAGATGCCCATCGAGGCGAGGTAGAGGTCGGTGTCGCTCCGGATGCCCAGCGGGCCGTAGCTGGCGCGATCCAGCCGGAAGGATTCGAGCACCTCCGGATCCTTCGGCTTTTCCGCGAACCGGGTGATCCGCCGTTCGCCATTGATCTGGAGGAGGCCGAGGGACGTGGCGTCCCGGGCGATCACCGGCAGGGTGGCAATCGTCAGGTCGGCCGACGCCGAGGCGTGGGCCTCAATCACCTTTTGAAAATCCATCTGGTACAACTGGTCCCCGGACAGGATCAGCGCGTACTGGAAATCCGTGTTCTCGAAGTGGACCAGGTTCTTGCGCACCGCATCCGCGGTCCCCTGGTACCACGTGGAGGAGGCCATCGTCTGCTCGGCTGCCAGCAGTTCGACGAAGCCGTTGCCGAAATGGTCGAACTTGTAGCTCTGCGAAATGTGGCGATGCAGCGAGGCGGAGTTGAACTGGGTCAACAGGTACATCCGGTGAATGCCGGAGTTGATACAGTTGGAGATCGGGATGTCCACCAGGCGGTATTTTCCAGCGAGGGGGACGGCCGGCTTGGCCCGGTCCCGCGTCAGGGGGAACAGGCGGGTGCCCTGGCCGCCGCCCATGATGATGGCCAGTGTTCGATGGCGAAACTCGCTGCTTCGATAGGGAGGCATACGGTGGTGGGGGTGGTTCTGGTGAGATCGCGCAATGGTTAACCCGGAGCGCCGTGTGGCTCAAGTAACGACTCGCTGTGCCCCCGGGGCGGGTCCCCATTGACGCTCCGCATGCGGGCGATAGCCTCCGACCTGCTTCACAGCGAGAGCCCTCGGTGCGCCACGGCCCATTCAGGCTTGCGGCAGGCGCCGCCTGAGCCTGAGGTCCACGACACCATGATCATCGTTCTCAAGCCCGGAGTGTCCGCGCGAGACACCTCGGCCGTCCTCAAGGAAATCAAGCGGCTGGGGTATCGTCCGCACACCATGCATGGCGTCGCCCGCACGGTCATCGGGGCGATCGGCGATGAGCGGCGGCACCAATCTCTCGACGTGCTGCGCGCCTGGCCCCAGGTGGAGAGCGTCACGCCGATCCAGAAGCGCTACAAGCTGGTGAGCCGCGAGGCGCATCCGCAAAACTCCACGGTCCTCGCCCGCGACGTGGTCATCGGCGGCCCCCGGGTCGTCATCATGGCGGGACCCTGTTCGGTGGAGAGCGAGCGTCAGATCCTCGAGACGGCGCATGCCGTCCGCGAAGCCGGCGCCTCGGTGCTGCGTGGCGGTGCTTTCAAGCCCCGCACCTCCCCCTACGAATTTCAGGGCCTTGGAGAGAAGGGACTGCGCCTGCTGTCCAAGGCCCGTCGGGAAACCGGGCTGGCGGTGGTCACCGAACTGCTGTCCGAAACCCACGCCGACCTGGTCGCCGAGCATGCCGACATCCTCCAGATCGGGGCGCGCAACGCCCAGAACTTCCAGTTGCTCATCGCCGCGGCGAAGACGGGCAGGCCCGTATTGCTGAAGCGCGGCCTGTCCATGAAGATCGAGGAGTGGCTGCTGGCCGGCGAGTATGTGCTCTCCAACCGCAATGCCGGCCTCCTGTTCTGCGAACGCGGCATCCGGACCTTTGAGACCTACACCCGCAACACACTCGACCTCTCCGCGATCCCGATACTCAAGCAGGAGTCCCATTGTCCGGTCGTCATTGATCCCAGCCAGGGGGCCGGGCGCGCCGACCTCGTGATGGCGCTGTCGAAGGGGGCGGTGGCCATGGGCGCCGACGCCCTCCTCCTCGAGGTGCATCCCAACCCGAAGGAGGCGCTGAGCGACAGCGCCCAGCAATTGTCCATTGAGGCCTTCCGGCGCCTCATGGCCGGGTTGAAGCCCTTCGTTGAAGCGGCCGGCCGGGAGTGACGTGGCCGTCCGCAGGCCATTTGGTCGGGGTCGGACTTTGTGAGGGAGGAAGGCGGAGGTGCAGGCCCGTCGGGAGTCCGGACAAATCGCTTGCGGACGGGGAAGGGCTCCCGGTAGTGAAGTCCGCGTGTTTGGAATGCGCCGCCGGATGGTGGGATGGATGGGGGTGGCGCTCTGGATGTCCTCCGCCGGGCTGCAGGCGCAGCTGGACCCGGAGGACCGGATGCTGGTCCAGGCCGGCTACAACCAGCCCCTGGAAGGCCGGGGCCCCATTGCCGCCTACGCCTACCTCTACTGGAACCAGCCAAACTATCCGTGGACCAACGCCACCTTGCGGGCGGCGATTGCCCCCACCTATCTCGATTCCGAGCTGGGATTCCAGGACCTTCTGGGTCCCGGTACGTCGGTGGGGCTCGGGCTGGCGGGAGGCGGCTTTGCGGACAGCTATGCCGACATGCAGGGCGGCCAGCTCATTGACGCCCAATCCTTCTTCGGCGCCGGCGCCGAAGGCAGCGTGTCGGTGTATCACGTCTTCAATCCGATGCCGGAGGGGCGGCGTCCGGAATCCCTGAAGGAGGTCCCGATCCAGTGGATCTTCCGCAATTCGATCCGCGGCTCCTTCTATTCCCCCAACGACGACACATCGCCCGACTTCCAGGTGCCCGGGACCGTGCCGACCTACAATCTGCGGACCGGACTCCGGTGGGGCGGCCGCGAGCCGGAGCTCTTCGCGGAGGCGGTGGAGATTTCGTTGTGGTACGAACTGGTGCTGCGAGGCCGTGAGGAGACCTATGGCTACGACCAGGAGCTCGCGCTCAACAGTTCCTCGCAGCTCTACTGGGGCCGGCTGCTGTTCGCCCACATGTTCACCAACCGCGCCCACTTCGAATTGAGCGTGACCGGGGGCGGGAGCATCACCCCGGACCGCTTCACGGCATTCCGGTTGGGGGGGGCGCTGCCCATGGGGGCGGAGTTTCCGCTCGTTGTGCCGGGCTACTACTACCAGGAAATCAGCGCCCAGAGCTTTGCGCTGATTTCAGGGCAGCTCCTGTGGCCGATCACGCGGGACGGACGCTGGGAGGTCGGGGTGCTCGGCGCCGCGGCCCGCGTGAACTACCTGGAGGGCATGAGTCTCGGGCAGCCCTGGAACAGCGGACTCGGCGGGGGCATCGCATACCATTCCCCGTCCGGCGCCTGGCACCTCCTGTTCGGATACGGCTACGGATTCAACGCGATCCGTGACGAAGGTCGTGGGGCCAACAACATCGGGCTGCTCGTCCAGTACGATTTCCGAAAGGACACCGGGACGTTCAAGGCGCTCTGGCAGAACCTCGGGCCCAGCAACTGGCGGGGCATCACGCGATAGGATTGGAAGGCGGGCGTCCGGGTCCCCGGTCCGCCCCGCCCCGCGGAATGCCCGTGGATTGAGTTGCCTCGCGATGGGGCCGGGTGGCACGTTCCCAACGGAATCCTCCGCATCGCTGTTCGCAATGAAACGCATTGAAGCCATCATCAAACCGTTCCGCCTTGAAGACGTGAAGGCCGCCCTGCAGGAGGCCGGCTTGACCGGCATGACCGTCAGCGAGGTCAAGGGGTTTGGCCGCCAACGCGGCCATACCGAGAGCTACCGGGGCGCGGAGTACACCGTGGATTTTCTGCCCAAACTCAAAGTCGAGCTGGTGGTGTCCGATGCGATCTGTACGACCGCCGTGGAGGCCATCGCCAAGGCGGCCCGAACCGGAAAGATCGGGGACGGCAAGATCTTCGTCTCGTCGGTCGAGGATGCCATCCGCATCCGCACCGAGGAGCGTGGCGACCAGGCGATTTGACGGATGGCGCGCGGGTCGTGGGCCCGGGGACCGGTCTCTCGATGTGACCACCGTGGATGGGAATCGTCACGGGACTGGCTGCGGGCGTTGGGATGTGCTCTCTTTGAGACAGATCCGTATGAGTTGTGTTCCGTGGCGCGGCGTTTGCTGCCTTCCCATGCCATGACAGTCATCCGTCCCCACTGTCGCCTCCACTTCACCGCGGCCGACGTGGAATTCATCCTCGCTGCGATCGGCCGTCGCGCCTCGGACTCCGGGGCCCTTCGCCAACTCCTCGCCGACGACACCTCCAGGGATCAGTTGCTCGACAGTCCGGATCTCTGCCGGGCGGTGCTGGAGGGCGCGGGATGCCTGACGATCTCTCCGCACCTCTATTTCTATGTACTGGTCCGGCATGCCCTCCGCGAGGCGGGCGTCGAGAGCCGGGAGGTGGCCGACTATGTCGCCGAGCTGCTGGCCGAATTCATGTGGACCGAGCGGACCCGGGCGCGGCTTCCGGGCGAGCCGCAGCCGCTCGACTACTTTTACGAGATGCTTGCCGCGCTGCCTCGTGTGGACGAGCGGCAGGCGTTTGCGCTGCGCACCCATATCGGGAACCAGGCGCTGTACTACTCGGGCCTCTTCAACGAGCGCATTGCGCAGCGGGCGCGCCGTCGCGGGTTTCCCGACATCGGCTATTACGAGGGATTGGGCGAAGCGAGTTTTGCCGCGGCCAGCCATGACCGCTGGGCGCTCCGCCTTGGACTCGCCGAGGTGTTCGCCCTGCTGGCCGCTGGATTCCACCGCACCCGCCTGGCCTTGAACGATCTCGCCGAGCGTCTGGTGTCCCTGGGTGACGACGGGTCGCGGTACGACCGGCTGCTGATCCAGGCGCGCGGAGTCTCCTGATCCCGAGGCTCATGTCGTCCCTGGAAAGCCCCCTGCCCGCAGCGCCTCCGAAGCGCGGGCCCGGTGGCTGATGCGCGACTTCAGGGCATCCCCGAGGGCGGCGAACGACCGGTCCAACCCGTCGGGAATGAACAGCGGATCGTAACCGAAACCGTATTTGCCCGAGGCTTCCCGGGCGATCCGGCCCCGGCAAATCCCCTCAAAGCACCGGGTCCGGGCGTCCAACTCCCCGGAAGCCAGCCCACGGAGCACCGGCGTCAACGCCAGCACGCATCGAAACTGCGCGCCGCGTTGGGCGTCCGGCACTCCGGCCAGGAGGCGCAGCAGCTTGGAGTTGTTCTCGGCATCCGGCGCGTTGCGCGGGTGGACTCCATCTGCCGCCGCGAACCGCGCCGAATGCACCCCCGGTGCACCGTCCAGGGCATCCACTTCGAGCCCGGAATCGTCCGCCAACACCCATTCCACGACGGGGTCCCCGGCCCCCGCGGCGAGATGGACGGCCCACGCCAACGCCTTGAGGCGGGCGTTGGCCTCGAAGGTTTGCCCGGTCTCGGCAGGTGCGGGACCGCCCGGGATCTCCCGTGCGGACACCACCCGCACCCCGGCGCCCAGCAGCGCCCGGAATTCCTCCAGCTTGTGCGGATTGCCTGTGGCGATGAGGCAGCGGAACACACCCCGAGCATCCGCAGGCCGGCCCCGGGCATCCAGCGGCAAAGTGGGTGACCTGAATTTGAACACCTTGCAGCTTCGCGGGTCCGTCGGCATACCCTTTGCCGCGAACATGACTTCCGTTGCCGATCTCAATGCCTCCGTGCAGGAGGCCGGAGCCTTTCTCCAGCCGTTGTTTGGAGAAATCAACCGGTGCGTGGTGGGCCAGAAGTACCTTGTGGAGCGCCTCGTCATCGGGCTGCTGGCCAACGGGCACGTGCTGCTGGAGGGCGTGCCAGGCCTGGCCAAGACGCTCTCCGTCAAGACGCTGGCCACCGCGTTGCACACCCGCTTCAGCCGCATCCAGTTCACCCCGGACATGCTGCCGGCGGATGTCGTCGGCACGCAGATCTTCAATCCGCAGACGGGCACGTTCTCGATCCGGCGCGGCCCGGTCTTCGCCAATCTCGTGCTGGCCGACGAGATCAACCGGGCGCCGGCAAAGGTCCAGTCGGCCTTGCTCGAGGCCATGCAGGAACGTCAGGTGACCATCGGGGACCAGACCTTCCCTCTGGCCGAACCGTTCCTGGTCCTGGCGACACAAAATCCCATTGAGCAGGAGGGCACCTACGCCCTGCCCGAGGCGCAGGTGGACCGATTCATGCTGAAATTGAAGATCAGCTACCCCTCGCGGGACGAGGAGCGGTTGATCCTCGACCTGATGGCGCGCACCACTGACCTGCCGTCCGCATCCCCGGTCGTCGAAGCGGCGGTCATCCTGCGCGCGCGCGAGGTGATCAACACCTTGTACATTGATGACAAGGTCAAGGACTACATCGTGGACGTCGTCTGCGCCACGCGCGATCCCGAGGCCTACCGGATCGGGGTGAAGGACTTCATCCAGATGGGCGCAAGTCCCCGCGCCACCATCGCGCTGACCCTGGCCGCCAAGGCGCATGCCTTCCTGCGGGGACGCGGCTATGTGACGCCCCAGGACGTGAAGAGCATCGGGCTCGACGTGCTGCGCCACCGCGTCACGTTGACCTATGAGGCCGAGGCCGAGGAAAAGTCGGCGGAGGATGTCGTCCAGCGCATCTTCGACGAGCTGCCGGTGCCGTGAGGTCCGCCCGGCGGCGGGACGCCTCCCGCCACCGTGCGGTTGCCGGCGGTGCCTGACCCACGTCCGATCGTCCCGATGATTCCCAAGGAGCTGCTCAAGAAGATCCGCCAGATCGAGCTGCGGACGCGCCGCCTGGTGGACGAGACGCTCGCCGGCCAGTACCACTCGGCCTTCAAGGGCCAGGGAATGGACTTCGACGAGGTCCGTGAGTACCAGCCGGGCGACGAGGTCCGGGCGATTGACTGGAACGTCACGGCGCGGATGAACCATCCGTTCGTGAAAAAGTTCCGGGAGGAACGGGAGCAGACGGTGCTGCTCATGGTGGATCTCAGCGGCTCGGGCCTGTTTGGTTCGGGGGAGCAATCGAAACGGGAGCTGGCCGCGGAAATGGCATGCGTGCTGGCGTTCTCGGCCATCCGCAACCAGGACCGGGTGGGGCTGTTGCTGTTCACCGAAGTGGTCGAGAAGTTCATCCCTCCACGCAAAGGCCGCCGGCACGTGCTGCGGGTGATTCGCGACATTCTGTACCATGAACCCAGATATCGCGGCACCTCCGTCAACGGGGCACTGGAGTTTGCGCGGCGGGTCCTCTCCCATCGCGCCATCGTCATCGTGCTCTCGGATTTCCTCGGGGAGACCCATCCGAGCCGCAGCGCCATTGCCGCGCATCTGCGCCGGCGGGCGGTCCACAACGAAACGCTGGGCCGGATGTCGGCAACGACCCTGCGTCAGGTGAGCCGCCGGCATGATCTCGTTGCGGTGCAGATCACCGATCCCTACGAACTGGAGCTGCCGCCGCTGGGGCGCCTGGTGCTGCAGGATGCCGAGACCGGCGAAGTGGTCGAGGTGAACACGGCAGACCTCCGGCGCCGTGCCGCCTTTGCGCTGCGTCAGGACAAGACCCAGCGGGAGTTGGACCGGCTCTTCCGCCAGGCACGGGTGGATGCCATCCAGGTGCGCACGAACCGGCCCTACGACCGCGCGCTCCAACAGTTCTTTGACACCCGCGAACGGAGGCGCCGTCATGGGTAGGACGCCTGCCAGCCTTCGGACGCTCCATGAGGCGAAGCGCCCCGGTTCGCCGCCTTGCGTCCGGCGTCCCGGCCGGATGGCGTGGACGTCGTGGCGTTTCCTGCCGCCGTGCCTCATGGGAGGGCTCGCGGGTTGGGCGGCCACGAACACGATGCTGGTGCCGGTGGAGTTGCACGACATCCGTGGCCCGCTGGACATCCGGTCCCCGGGCGCGTGGCTGCGGATTGCCGCCCTGCTCGCGATGCTGACCGCGCTGCTCGCAGCGTTCTGGTGGTGGTGGCGGCAACGCCCGAAGGCCCCGTCCGCCCCGGGGCCCGGGCCTGCGGAACTGGCCCTTCGCGACCTGGCCGCCGCGCTGGATCTGCGGCATGATCCGGAGCGGTTCGCGACCCGGGTTTCGGAAATCGCGCGCACCTACCTGGAGGCACGGTTCGGATTGAAGGCGCCGGAACGGACGACGGAAGAGTTCCTTGCCGAGTTGACCACGAGCGCGGCTCTGGAGTCGCCCCACAAGACCTTGCTGGGGGAATTCCTCACCCGCTGCGACCTGGTGAAGTTTGCACGCCTGGAGCCCGGCCCCGCGGAACTGGAGGAGCTCCACGCCGCGGCGGTCCGTCTGGTCGAGGAGACTGCGCCCCGAATTCCGGCCGCGCCGCGGACGCCCGAACCAGCGGGAGGTGCCCGATGAACTTCCTGTTTGCGGCACCGTGGTGGCTGGTCGGGTTGCTGCTCATTCCCCTGCTGGCGTGGCTGCGGGGGCGGCGCGGGCCGGAGAGCGCCTTCGTCTATTCCAGCCTGACGCTGGTGAAGGGCATTACCGAGCTGCGCCGAAGCCGGGCGGGTGCGGTGCTGATGAATCTTCGCTGGGCGGCGCTGGCCCTGTTGTTCGTGGGCCTGGCGCGTCCGCAAATCGCCGGGGGACAGGCCCCGCTCAAGGCCAGCGGCATTGACATCGCCGTCGCCCTGGACCTCAGCGGCTCCATGATCGCCGAGGATTTCCGGCTGCGCGGGCAGCAGGTGAACCGTCTGGAGATCGCCAAGGACACGCTGCGGACCTTCGTGGAAAACCGGCCGTCGGACCGCATCGGGATCGTGGTGTTTGGGACCGAGGCCTACGTGGCCGCACCGCCCACGCTGGATCACGACTTCCTGCGCCGGGTCATGGACCGGATCGAACTGGGCACCATCAATGGCGACCAGACCGCCATCGGGTCCGGACTCGCCACGGCGGTCAACCGGCTCCGCGGACTCAAGTCCAAGTCCCGGATCGTCATCCTGCTGACCGACGGGCAGAACAACGCGGGCAAGATCCCGCCGATGACCGCCGCGGAGGCCGCGGCCGCCCTTGGGGTGAAGGTGTACACCATCGGCGTGGGCACGCGGGGTCTGGCACCGGTGCCTCGGGGGACGGATGCCTTCGGACGCAAGGTGTACGGCCAGGCACCGGTGGACATTGACGAGGACACCCTCCGCAAGATCGCGGACCTCACCGGGGGCAAGTACTACCGGGCCGACAGCACCGAGACGCTGCGCCGGATCTACGCCGAAATTGATTCCCTGGAGAAGACGGAGGCGACCCTCAACAAATTTGCGTTCGTCGAGGAAGTCATGGAGTGGTTTGTCCTGCCCGGTCTCGGGCTTCTGCTCCTGGAGGTGCTCCTCGGGCAGACCGTGTGGAGGAAGCTGCCATGAATTTCGCCAGTCCGGCCTATCTGTGGATGTCCGCAGTGGTGGTGCCCCTGCTGGGGTGGTTTCTTTGGTGGACCTGGGGCCGGAAGCAGGCGGCGGCACGGGCGTTCATCCGGGCCCGGTTGTTTGGCGCCCTGACCGTCGGCGTTTCCCCGGGCCTTCAGATCCTCAAGCGGGTCCTTCTGGCCCTGGCGATTACGTTGACCCTGCTCGCGCTGGCCCGCCCGCGGTGGGGCTATCGCGATGAGGAGACGCTCGCCTCGGGACTCGACATCCTGGTCGTGTTCGATGTCTCGCGCTCGATGCTGGCCAACGATGCCGCCCCCAACCGGCTGTCAAAGGCCAAGCGTGCCGTGTTTGACCTGCTCGGGCTCGCACGGGCCGACCGCATCGGCGTGGTCGCGTTCGCCGGCGAGGCCTTCCTCCAGGCGCCCCTGACCCTCGATGACGAGGCCCTGCGGCAGACGGTTCAGGGGCTCGACTGCGACATCCTGCCGGTCCAGGGCAGCGAGATTGCCCCGGCGATCCGGGAGGCGGTCGCCGCCTTTGACAAGGACAGCACCGGCGCGCGAGCCATCCTGCTGATCACGGACGGCGAGGACCACGAACCCGGGGCGATCGAGGCCGCGCGCCTCGCGGCGCGTGAGGGCATTCGGGTCTTCACCCTGGGGGTTGGCACCCTTGGCGGTGCGGTGTTGCGCATGACCGATCCGTACGGCAATTCCGTGTTTGTGAAGGATGCGGACGGCAATGCCGTGAAATCGCAGCTCAACGAAACCCTGCTTCGCGAGATCGCGGAGGCGGGCGGCGGATTCTACCTGCCCTTGCAGAACCGGCAGACGATCCAGACCCTGTATGAACGCGGTCTGGAGCCGATTCCGCGGACGGCGACCCGGGCGGGCAAGTCGCGCCAGTGGTTCGAGCGCTTCCAATGGCCGCTGGCGCTGGCCGTCCTCCTGCTGCTCCTGGAGATTCTGGTGCCCGAGCATCGTCGGGTTGCCGCGGGTCCGTCGTTGCCGCCGACCTTGCAGGATGCGAGAACCGCCGGCACTTGAAGGCAGTCGGATTTCGGCATGAACCAATCTCTCCATCCATCCGGAAGGCGACGGACGTTCCTGCGTGCGGTCGGGTCCTTGTCACTGGCTGCCGCGCTGCTGGCTCCAGCGGCGTTTGGCGCTTCATCGTCGTCACCGTCGCCGGAGGAGGCACTCCGCAACTACCGCCGGGGTCGGTTCGCTCCGTCCCAGGAACAATATGCCACCCTGGCCCGGGAGCGTCCCGACGACCCGAGGCTGCGCTTCAACGCCGGCACGGCCGCCTACCGCCAGAATGATCTGACCAATGCCATCCGGTGGTTCGAGTCGGTGGTGGGCGCCCCGGACCTGCGGCTTCAGCAACAGGCCTATTACAACCTGGGCAACACCCGGTATCGGCTTGGGGAAAGCCTCCAGGATCCCCAGAGCCGCCAGCGCCTCTGGCAGGAAGCCCTGACCAACTTCACGGCCGCGACCAAGCTGGATGCCTCCGACACCAATGCCGCCGGCAATCTCGCCTACGTCCGTCAGCGATTGGAGGAACTCCAGCAGCAAATGCCGCCGCCCCCGCAGGACAATGCTTCGAACGACGACTCCAAGGACAAATCGCAGGATCCCGACGAGTCGAAGGATGCCAAGGGGCGGCAGAAGCCAAAGGATGGGCAGGACAACTCCGGGGACCGGTCCGATCCGTCCAAAGACCCGGGGCAGGGCTCCGACAATCCGGGCGGACAGGAGCGCGAAAAGCCGGGGCAACCGCAACCGGGTGCCGGGAAGGACGGGGAGCCGGAACCCGGAAAGGACGGGAAAGAACAACAGGAGGGCTCGCCCGTGGGAAATCCGGGGGAGTCTGAGAACGGCCAGGGAGACTCGCGGAATGGGTCCCATGCGGGGACTCAGGAAGGATCCGAGGGCGACGACGGCCGGGCGGCCATGGCCGCCCAGGAGGATCCATCCGGGGCAATGACCCCGGCACAAGCCATTCAGATCCTGGAGGGGCAGAAGGACGATGAGAAGGCCCTGATGTTGCGGGCTCCGGGCGGCGACAAGCAGGCGGAACGGGCCGCAAGGGTTCGCAAGCCATGGTGAACGCAACGCACAGACTTCCGGCTGCCGGATCGTTGCGGACTCCCTTCGCGGCCTCCGGATGCCTCAGAGGCTGGGTGATGGCGATGATGGCCTGCATCACCGGGCTGCGGCTTCTTGCCGAGCCGTCGCTCATCGCCCAACTGGAACCGCAGGAGATTCCACTGGGTGATTCTGCAACCCTGAACCTGGTGTTTACCGACCTGGGAGAGGTGCCCGCACCCCCGACGCCCGAGGTCACCGGCGCAACGATCCAGTACCGGGGCAGTTCCAGAAATTTTTCGTTCATCAACTTCAAGCAGTCGTCGTCGGTCACCCATCAATACGTCGTCACCCCCAAGGCACAGGGTGCCGTGAGCATCCCGGCGATCACCGTGGAGGTGGGGGGGCGCCCGTACCAGACCCAGCCGCTGATCCTCCGCGTGGGGGCCGGACGCGACCTGTCACGCCTTGGGGTCCTCCAGCTCTCGGCGCCGCGCTCCGAAGTTTACGTCGGCGAAACCTTCCCGGTGGAGGTCCGGTTTCTGTTCCGGGTCAGCCCGGCCCAGCAGGCGCCGCCCACGCTTGCCATGGAGGGATTCCTCAAGGGGCGTCAGCGCATGGAGAATCTGCCTCCGGAGAAGCTGAACGGGCACGATCATGGGGTGGTGCGCTGGACCCTGGCGGTCACGGCCATCAAGCCCGGTGAATTCGAGGTCGGCCCCGCAGAGCTGCAAACGCTCTACCGGTTCGACACCGGCCGCGGTTTCTTTGGCGGCACGGAACAACGCCAGATCACCTTTAACAGCGAACCGCTGCCCCTCCGCGTGCTCAATCCGCCCCCCGCGGGCCGTCCTGCCGGATACGAGGGGGCTGTGGGACGCTTCCGCTCCGAGGTGCGGCTGTCGGCAACCAATGTAGCGGTGGGCGACCCGGTGACCGTCCGCGTCCGCGTGTCCGGTGCCGGAAACTTTGATGCCCTCCGCCTGCCCCCCCTGCCCTCCAGCGCCCCGTTCCAAGTGTACCCGGGCACGAATTCGTTCGCCGAGGGCGATCCGCTCGGGTTGACCGGCACCAAGACCTTCGAACTCGTGCTGGTTCCGGAGGAGTCGGGACTCCAGACGTTGAACTGGCCCGTCTGGTCCTCGTGGGATCCCGATACCCGGCGGTACCTGACCGACGCCCCGGGTCCCCTAAGGATCGAAGTCCGACAGGGCGCAACCGCCCAGGCCCAGCCCTCCGGCAGTCATGTCGGGCCGGCGCCGGGATCGTCCAGTCGTCCGGCCGATTCCGCCGCGGATCTGGCGCTATTCGCGGACGTGGGGCCGCTGCGTCGGCCCGGCGCGCTGATGGTGTCCCGGGCCGCCTATTGGTGTGCCTGGAGCTTTCCGCTCCTTGCCTATGCCACTGCCGGGCTTGCGATCTGGTGGCGGCGGCGGCGGACGGCCGACACGGTCGGACTGGCGCGCCGCCGCGCCCGGCAGGCAATCGCCGAAGCGACCACCGCCCTGGCCGCCCATGCCGCTGCCGGGCGGGTCGCGGACTTCTACGCGGCGCTGAACGCGGCGCTGCAGGAGCAACTGGCGCTGCTTCTCGGGGGCGTGCCTGGCCACTTCACGGAGGAGGTCCTTGAGGGTCCGCTGGAGGCGCGGGGATTTTCGGGAACCGATGCCGCAAGGTTGCGCCGCCTGTTCGCGGCCATGGCGCAGGCCCGATTCGCGCCGGGGGCTGCTTCGGGTGAATTGGTGGAGAACGCCCGCGACGCCGCCGAGGTCCTTGCAGCGCTCGAACACCTGGAGGAGTCACCGTGAGGCGTCTCAAGCTCAACGACCCCGCGTCCGTTGCACCGGGCGATGGGCACTGCGGTCCCGCCGTTTTCCATCGGATGAGATTCGGGATCCTGATGGCGATCGCCCTGCTCGGCATCGGGAATCTGGGTGCGAGTGCCGCGCCAGCCCCGGGCTCCACCGATTCCCCGGATATGGCCAACCAGCTGACGGCGGAGGGGCGCTACGCCGAGGGTGCCGCCGCCTACGACGCATTGACCGCGGGTGGACGCACCTCGGCGGCGCTCGAATACAACCGCGCGCAGGCCCGATGGAAGCTCGGCCAAACCGGTAGAGCCTGGGCGCATGCCCGGCTGGCCGGGCGAATGGATCCGCGGGATCCGTCCATCCGGCGGGCTCTCGCGCAGATCGCCACGCGCGTGCCTTCGGGATCCGATCGCGCCGCCTCTGCCGGCGTGCTCCATCGGCTCACCCTCAATGAGTGGGCCGTCCTTGCCCTGGCCGCGATGTGGGTGTGGGGCCTGCTCCTGATCTGTGGATTGTCGCGTCCCGTCTGGCGGGATCGCTGGAGGCGCACCGTCTGGGTCGCCGGGACCGTGGCGGTGGGCCTGTCCGTCCTGATGCTGGCCGCCCTCTGGAGCCGCTGGCGCGAACCGGACGCCATCCTGCTCCGTGCGGATGTCCCGATCCGGGTGAGTCCGCTGGAGGAAGCGCGGACCGCCTTCCTGCTTCCAGAGGCATCAGAACTCCGGAGCCGGAACCGGCGGGGCGACTGGGTGATGGTGGAAGAGCCCGGGTCGGGTCGCTTCGGCTGGGTGCGCCGCGACGACGTTTACGTGCTGCCGCTGCTCTGACCCCGGAGGCAGGCCTTTCAGAAGACGCCGGGGGCGTCGAAGTCGCGCCCCTCGGCGACGATCTGGCGCATCTGCCGGAACCACCATTGAGCCCGGCTCCGGCTCCCCGCGGGCGGGACGGCAGTCCGGACCTGTGGCCGCCGGGGGGCCGATGAGGCGGGCGGGGGCACCACGAGACCGAGATTCAATTGGGATTCGCCGCGACCGGACCGCACTGCGGAGGTCACGGCGGGCCGGGAGGATTCCGCGGGCAGCAGGACGTTTCTCATGGCCCCACTCTCGGGGGGTGGGTCAGACACCAGTGGTCTCACCCGGCGGGTTTCGCGCGGGTGGTTGGGGCGGGCCCGGAAAATCCGGCCATGGCATGCAGCCGTCTTCATGAGGGTTCGACGGCGGCGGCGGGGAGAATGTTCGTTTCAGGCGGGTTGCGCCGGACGGGCCACGAGGTAGCCTGCGGCGCCATGGCAAAGGAACTGGAACTCGCGCTGAAGCCCGGCGACCCCGCGCCGGCCTTCACCGCCACCGCGACGGACGGGACGCAGGTGTCCTTGTCCGATTTCACCGGGAAATCGGTCGTCCTCTATTTCTACCCCAAGGATGACACTCCGGGATGCACCAAGGAGGCCTGCGGGTTCCGGGACATTTACCGGCAGATCCAGAAGCGGGGCGCCGTGGTCCTCGGCGTGAGCGTGGACCCGGTGAAGTCCCACCAGAAGTTCACCGATAAATTCCAGCTGCCGTTTCCCCTTCTGGCCGACACCGATCACCGGATGGTTTCGGCCTACGGGGTTTGGGGGGAGAAATTGTTCATGGGGCGCAAGTATCACGGCACCCACCGGGTCACCTTCCTGATCGGCGCGGACGGCCGGATCGTGAAGATCTGGCCGAAGGTGAAGCCGGAGGACCACCCCACCGAGGTGCTTGAGGCCCTGGGCGGCCCGTGAAGCCGTCCTCCCGGCGCTTGGTGAGGGCGCTCCGGCGGTCCACCGGCGTGTCGGGATCGCCGTCCAATTTGGTGCCGTCCCGACTTTGACACCCGGTGCCATTCGTTCCTATCCTGCCCCGTTCGCAGTCCATTACAGAAAACCTCAATACCATGCCCATCGCCGTTGGATCTCAAGCCCCCGATTTCACCCTCAAGCGCAAGACCGGAGACGCCCTCGTGGACGTCAAGCTTTCCGAGAATTTCGGGAAGAAGAACACGGTGCTGCTGTTTTTCCCCCTGGCCTTCACTGGGGTCTGCACCCAGGAAATGTGCGACATCACCGCCGGCCTCTCGCAGTATCAGTCGCTCAATGCCGAGGTGATTGCCATCAGCGTGGACAGCCCGTTTGCGCAGGAGGCGTGGGCAAAACAGCACAGCATTTCCATTCCGATCGTCAGCGACCTCAACAAGACGGTCACCCGCGCCTACGACGTGGTGTTCCCCAACCTCGCCGGGGTCGGCGACACCTCCGCACGCGCGGCGTTCGTCATTGACCGTTCCGGGGTGGTGAAATATGCGGAGCAAACC
The DNA here is from genome assembly GCA_019634635.1 of Verrucomicrobiia bacterium. Classification (NCBI taxonomy): domain Bacteria; kingdom Pseudomonadati; phylum Verrucomicrobiota; class Verrucomicrobiia; species Verrucomicrobiia bacterium. The sequence goes on along the minus strand of JAHCBB010000007.1, from coordinate 99,554 downwards.
CCGACGCCGAAGGACCTTCCGAATTTTGAGGCGGTCAAGGCCGCGCTGGCCCAGCTTCAATAGGATGGATGGCCCGATTCCGTGGGCGCCGATTTCAGACCGGTCACGCCTTCAGCGCAGCGCCTCCAGCAGCTCGCGGAAGGCGCCGTGCAGGAGGAAGGCCGTCTCGGGGCCCACGGAGTTGATCTCCCCGTAGGGAGCCCGCTCCGCGCCATACAGGAATGGGGGGCGGGTATCCCACTGGGACTTGGGGATGATGTAGCCCAGCTCATCATTCGCGAGCCCGAACACGAACTTCACCCGGCCCGGCATGAGGTCCCGGATCGGCGGCACCTCCAGGGGCTCGATGTCGAAATCCCCTCCGGGTGCGCGGACGATCCCCCCGTTCACCAGCTCGGGATAGATTTCACCGGGAATGCAGGCGATGGTCGCGTCCCCCACCCGGATCGCGGCGACCTCGGATCGGATGTGCATCCATGGGCTGTGTCCGCGGTCCAGCAACCCGAGCATCCCGGCCAGCACGAAATTCCGGTTGTCCAGCGGCAGGTGAACGGTGCGGGCCTGGACCGCGATCGGCACCTCGGCGGTCGGTGCGGCATTTGAGGAGGCCACGGCCCGGAGCAGACGACGAACCAGTTGGCTGCCCAGCGCCCGGGTCTTCTCGTGGGAGGGGGCCTTGAAATCCGCCTCGAGGAACGGATCCCGTACCGTGACCGACGGCGAGGTCGTCATGAGCCCGCCGACGGCGCCGTTGACGAACAGATGGGTGCCTCCAAGTCCGGGGGCGTGGACCGTTGTGCCGTAGCGGATGCCATGCTCCAGTCCGTCGCGGAGCACGCCGCAGAAATCGGCGGTGATTTCGGTGTTTCCCGACCACGGGGTCTCGGGGTGATTGGCCCATCCCACCAGGGAGCCGAGCACGGTTTCCGTTCCGGCCGCACGGAAGAGCATCAGCCTCAGGTCGGGATCATACACCAGGGGCGTGCGGGTGTCGGTCAGCAGGCCCTCCGGATCGAGGGGAATTTCGTACAGGCCGAGGGTTGCCGGCTGCAGGGCTCCCACCGCCTGGGTCAGGCTGGTGACCGCGGCCGTGAGCACGCGCTCCCGGTACTCCGGGTTCACGCCGCTGTGGAGCATGTCGGGCCCCCACAGGCCCATGAGGTCCGGGGTCGCATGGTTGTGGGTGGCGCAGACCACCGTGTAGTGCAGCCCCAGGGATTCCGGCAGCCGCTCACGGATGCGCAACACGTCGTCGTGGAAAATGCCGATGGAATCCAGGGCGACGATGCCCAGCCGCGTGTTGCCGTCGTCCAGGACCAAGGCCACCACGAAAAGGTCGTCATGGACCCCGGTCGCGGCGCGTCCCTGGTCGAAGCCCGCCAGCCAGACGGGCGGCTGGTTGCTGCCGACTGGAGGCGTGATGTTCACGCGGCCAAATCCCGCACGCAGAGGCTGCGTCGCGCCGGGATCACGCCGGAGATCCAGGGAATGCCCGGGAAACCGGTCCCGGAACACCCATGCGGCGCGGCCAAGCCCCAGGACCAGCCCCAGCAGCAGGAGAACCACCAGGCCCAGAAAGGCCTGTACCAGAAAGCGCATCGCGGGGGACTTCATCGCCGGCTCAATAGGACTCCTCGGTGAGCACCACCTTGCCCCGGAACACGTAGTAGATGGATGCCGTGTACGCGAGCACGATGGGGACACCCACCAGGGCCACGTAGAACATGAAATTCAGGGACTTCGCCGTGGCGGCGCCGTTGTGGATGTTCAGGCTGTTCGCGGCGTCCGGACGGGAGATCACCAGGTTGGGGTACATCGTGGCTCCGAACAGGAGCATCAGGGAGACAATGGAGAGGCAGGAGGCAAGGAATGCGGATCCCTCCCGACCACGGCGCAGGGCGCGGGGAATGCCCAGGGTGATCAGGATCGAGGCCGCCATGAGCAGGGACAGATACGGCATGCGTTGGACGAGGACCTCCCGCAGGTGCAGACAGGTGAGGACGGTCGTCACATTGAGCACCAAGAAGCACGCGAGGTAGGCGGGAACGGTCCGCTGGGCCCATTCCCTCAACCGCTCCTGCAGTTCGCCCTCCGTCTTCAGAATCAGGTACAGGTTCCCGTGCATGACCATGAGGGCCACGGTGGTGAGCCCCACCAGCAGCGCATAGGGATGCAGCAGGGCGATCAGACCGCCGTCGAAGTTGCCCGTTGCGTCGAGGGAAATCCCCCAGACCAGGTTGCCGACCGCGACGCCGATGAGCAGGGCGGAGGTGACGCTGCTCACGGCAAACGCCGCGTCCCAGAAGCGGCGCCAGCGACGCCCGGGGCGCTGGCTGCGGAACTCGATCGCCGCCGCCCGGAAGATGAGGGCGAAGAGCAGCAGCATGAAGGCGTCGTAAAACCCCGAAAACACCGACGCATAGACGTTCGGGAATGCCGCAAAAAGAGCGCCCCCCCCGGTGACCAGCCACACTTCGTTTCCGTTCCAGATCGGGCCGATCGCATTCAACAGGATCCGGCGGTCGCGGTCGTCAGGAACACACCACAGCAGCGGACCGGTACCCAGGTCGAATCCGTCGAGCACGGCGTAGCCCGTGAGGAGAACGCCCACGAGCACAAACCAGATGGTGTTTAAGTCCATGGCGTCAAATGCCGGTCTGGCGTCCGGAGCGATGCGACAGCGGCAGGGGCCCCGTCGGCGGACCCCCGCCCGACGGGACCGGACCCTCGCGGATCTTCTTCAGCAGCAGTGTCACGAAGAGGATCGAGAGCACGGCATAGATCGCCAGGAAGAGGAGGATGGAGGTGAGGACCTGCGGTGCCCGGACCACGGGGGACACGGCATCTCCGGTCTTCAGGACTTCGTACACCACCCACGGCTGACGGCCCATCTCGGCGGTGAACCATCCGGCCTGCAGGGCCAGTTGGGCCATCAGCGGCGCCGCCAGCAACGAGATCAGGAACCAGCGCACTTCCGGACGTTCCACCGCCCAGAGCCGCCCGGTGCGCCACCACAGACAGGCCAGCAGCGCCTGCCCCGTCAGCACCGAACCGAGGGCGATCATGAGGTGGTAGGTCTGGAAGAGCACCGGCGCGTTGGGCCAGTAGCGCGGACGCAGCCGCGCAATCTCGGCGTCCGAGGCCCCGGGATGCCGGGCGCGCAGCAGGGCGTCGGAGGGCAAGTCTTGAAGCCCCGTGACCACGGTGTCCCGGGCGCGCAGCGGATGCAGGAAGTCACCCGAAACCAGGACGCTCAGCATGCCGGGTATGCGAAGGGACCGTTCCTCGATGCCGGTGATCTCCCCCGAGGCATCGCGACGCCAGCTCACCCAACCCACCAACCCGAGGGAAGCGTCGGGGCCGGTGGTCGCAAGACCCTCCATGGCGGCGAGCTTGGTCGGCTGGTTTCGCGCGACACCGCGGGCCGTCGAATCTGCGGCAATCCATTGGAGCACACAGGCCACGGTCGCGAGGACAACGCCGATTTTCAGGGAGATGCGGGCATGCTCCGGGTGACGTCCCCGCAGGCACCACCAGGCGCTGATGGCGACCACGACGAACGCCCCGGTGATCCAGCAACCAATCACCGTGTGCGCAAGGCGGTCCAGGGTTGAGGGGTTGAGAATCGCCTCCCGGAAATTGTCAACCACGGCTCGCACATGGCCGAGGTCTTCCGGTTGCACCACATAGTCCGGCGGCAGGCGGATCTCCCGAAGCTCGAACGGAACAGCGCCAAGATCGGTGGCGACGGGGAACTGCCCGCCGTCGGCGGTCACCTTCATCATCCGGGCGAGGTGATAGCCGGCCGGGGTCTGCATCCATGAATTGGCGACAAGAATCCAGATGGCGCTGAAATGCGCTCCCAGGGCCACCATGCAGGTGGAGAACAAATGCATCCGCGGGCCGATGCGGTCCCACCCGAACAACAGCAGCGCCAGGAAACCCGACTCCATGAAGAAGGCGTACAGTCCCTCGATTGCCAGCGGACTGCCGAAGATGTCCCCGACAAAACGCGCGTAACTGGCCCAATTGGTCCCGAACTGAAACTCCATCGGGATGCCCGTCGCCACCCCAATGGCAAAGATCAGCCCGAACACGCGCGTCCAGAACCTCGCAAGATCCAGGTACAGCGGATTCCCGGTGCGCACGCGCAGGGTTTGAAGCACCACCAGCACGAGTCCCAGACCGATGGTCATCGGCGGGAATACGAAGTGAAACGAGATCGTCAGGGCAAACTGGATCCGGGACAGCGTCTCGACGTTCATCGGGAAACCAGGTGGTCAGAAATCACCGGCAAAGACGCTCCGAAAGGTGGGCCGGCCACCGGGACGCAGCGGGGGATCGAAGGCGGGAACGGTGATGGCAGATGTCCGGGTCCCGCGTTTCATCCGGCGCGAAGGCTACCGGCCATGGAGGAAACGGTGCCAGTGGAATCCTCGAAGGTTCTCAACGGCCTGCGACCCTCCCGGCGCCATCCGTAAGCGCCTCCCGCCTCCGGTCTGCCGCCCCCGGTCTGCCGCCCCCGGACGGCCCCCCATGCTCCGCCGCCGGTCGAGCGTCCCATCCGCAAATGGGGGACTGCATCCGGCAACCGTGGAATACCAATCGCCTCCGGTGTCCCAAGTGCCGCAAAGCCGGGCTGCCGACCGCCGCCCTGCGTCCGGAGGGAATTTGCAAGAATGTGATTCCAGTTCGTCACTGAGCCGACAGACGATGGGTCGCCTGTCCCATTCGTTTCCTTTGGATGTGCCCAACGGACTCGACCGGGCGCGCCGAATGCAGTCCTGTCCATCGCTTCCGGATTCAGCCCCCTTGATTTTGCCGCGACCGGACCTGGGGCGCTTGCCCGACCTGCCCGTTCGCGGCTCAATGGCCGGGCATGGCGGGATCTGAGCAGCGACGTTTGGCAGAGGACAGGGCGCGGGAGAAGAACTGGAAGCGCTGGGGGACCTACCTTTCCGAGCGCCAGTGGGGCACGGTGCGCGAGGACTATTCGGCCCATCAGGACAGCTGGGAGGCCTTCACCCATGATCAATCGCGCAGCCGCGCCTACCGCTGGGGCGAAGACGGCTTGATGGGCTGGACCGACCGCGAATGCCGCCTCTGTTTTGCCCCGGTCCTGTGGAACGGCCGGGACGCGATTCTCAAAGAGCGGCTTTTCGGACTCAGCGGCCGGGAGGGCAGCCACGGGGAGGACGTGAAGGAGTGCTACTACTACCTCGACGCCACGCCAACCCATTCCTACACCAAGGGGCTCTACAAATATCCGCACGCGCGTTACCCCTACACCGAACTCGGAAACGCGAATGCCGGGCGCGACAAGGGTCTGGGTGAAGTGGAATTGGCGGACCTTGGCCTTTTCCAGGATGACGCCTACTTCGACGTCCTCCAGGAGGTTGCCAAGCGGAGCCCCAACGACCTGCTCTGGAAGATCACCATCACCAATCACGGCCGGGAGACCGCCCCGCTTCATGTGCTGCCGAGCATCTGGTTTCGCAACGTCTGGAGCTGGCCCGGCGTCCACAAGGGGAGCCAGCGGCGCCCGACGCTGGAGTTCGATCCGGCTGTCGGGGCGATCCGGCTTCATCATGAGGAATTGGGTGAGCTGCTGTTCCACAGCGAGGCCGAGGGAGCTTCCTCCGGGGGCGACTGGCTGTTCACCGAGAATGAGACCAACCGGGCACGCATCTTCGGATCGGAAGACGCCTCACCCTACACCAAGGACGCCTTTCACCGTCATCTCGTGGATCACGAAGCCGATGCGGTGAACCCCGGCCGACGCGGGACCAAGGGCGCGGCCCATTGGATGTTCGAGATCCCGCCCGGAGCCAGCGTGGTGGTGCGGTGCCGCCTGCATCCCGTGGAGGAGGACAATGCCATCGGGGGACTCGCCCGCTTCGAGGAGACCCTGTTGGCGCGGATCGCGGAGTGCAACGAATTCTACAAGGAGGTCCTTCCCGACCTGATCAACACGGAGGACGCCATGATCTGCCGGCAGGGTTACGCCGGCCTGCTTTGGACCAAGCAATACTACGAATTCATTGTCCATGATTGGATTCATGGCCACTCCGACGAGCCCTCCCGGCATGAGTCCCGCCTGCACGGACGCAATCACGATTGGGGCCACTTCTTCGCCCGCGATGTCCTCTCCATGCCGGACAAGTGGGAATACCCGTGGTTCGCCGCCTGGGACACGGCCTTTCACATGGTGCCGTTCGTCCGGATTGATCCGGACTTTGCCAAGAGCCAGCTGCTGCTCCTCCTGCGCGAATGGTACATGCACCCCAACGGGCAGCTCCCCGCCTACGAGTGGAATTTCTCCGACGTCAATCCCCCCGTGCATGCCTGGGCCGTCTGGCGGGTCTATAAGATGGCCGATCCCAAGGGCCGCCGGGATCTCGATTTTCTCGAGAAGGCCTTTCAAAAGCTGCTGCTCAATTTCACCTGGTGGGTGAACCGCAAGGATGTGGAAGGGCGCCATGTTTTCGGCGGCGGATTCCTTGGGCTCGACAATATTGGCGTGTTCGACCGTTCCCGTCCGCTCCCCGGCGGCGGGCGCCTGCATCAGGCCGACGGCACCGCCTGGATGGCCTCCTATTGCCTGCTCATGCTTTCGATGTCCATCGAACTGGCCCGTCATCGCCCCCCCTACGAGGATATTGCCTCGAAGTTCTTCGAGCATTTCGTCAACATCACGGACGCGATCAATGCGCTTGGCGGTCACGGACTCTGGGATGAGGAGGACGGCTTCTACTACGACCAGCTCATCATTGACCATCAGCAACCCATCCCCCTCAAGGTCCGATCCCTGGTGGGCCTGCTTCCGATGATCGCGGTGGCCGTCCTCGATCAGGAGACCATAGACGCCCTGCCCGGCTTCAAAAAGCGGATGAACTGGTTCCTGGAGAACCGACCCGAGTTGGCCAAGTACGTCAGCTACGGGGACCGGGGCATCGGCACCGAAGACAACCGCTCCCTGCGCCTGCTGGCCATCCCCTCCCGACAACGGCTCCGCCGCTGTCTCGAGCGCCTCGTGGACGAGGACGAATTTCTCAGCCGCTTCGGCATTCGCTCCCTCAGCAAGATCCACGGGCAGGCTCCCTTCCGGTTCCGGCACGGGGATGAGGACCACGAAGTTCGTTATGTTCCGGGCGAGAGCGACAGTTGGATGTTCGGTGGCAATTCGAACTGGCGTGGCCCGGTGTGGTTTCCCGTAAACTACCTCATCGTCGAGGCCCTCGAGCGTTATCACCATTTCTACGGCGACTCGTTCAAGATCGAGGCTCCCGCCGGCTCGGGTCACGAACTGGCCCTGGATCAAGTGGCCGACCTCATCAGTGAACGACTGATCTCCATCTTCCAGAAGGATGCGCAGGGTTACCGGCCCTGCTTCGGTGGTGGCATCGCCCGGCGCTACGACGACAACCCCACCTGGAGGAACCTCGTGTTGTTCCATGAGTATTTCCATGCCGAAACCGGCGAAGGCCTGGGCGCCAGTCACCAGACCGGCTGGACATCCCTGGTGGTCCGTCTGGTCCGCGAGCGCGCCGAGAAACTCACCGACCACAATCTAGCGTAATCGGAGAGGGCCGGGGTTCGGTGCGGGAGCCGATCCGGCATTCTGGGACCGACGGAGGGCGGCGTCCTTGAGGCGGAAGCTGCGGCCGGTGGTCTGGATGATTTCGGCGCGGGGGTGGAAGCGGTCAATGATGGCGGTGACGGCGGGGATGTCGTGGAGCCGTCTCCCCCATTTCTTGAAGAGGGGCCGTTGGACGTCATGGCGGTGGACGGGTTTCGTGTCGCGCAGTGCGATCTCCGGCAGCCATTCGCCAGCCTGGGGCGGGGGGGTTTTGATGCCGAAGTCGTCCGGGACGAGGAGGTCGGGTTTGAGCCAGCGGGTGAGGGGGCACCGGGCCCCGCCGGCGGTGGTGTCGGCGGGGAGGGTGCGGACCAGGTCGGAGGTGGAGACGTGAAGGACGAAGTGACCGGCGTTGATGGCCCGGTGGCCCGGGACCCCGGCCAGATGGTTCTTGCCGACACCGGGGATTCGAGTCCGCAGCGGATTGAGGTTGACGCGGCTTCCAGGGCGCAATTCCATGATCGAATATGGAGGGGCAGTGAAACCAAGGCTCCATCTCCCGGTGCAGCGTCAAAACCAATTCACAGCCATCAGTCAATATGTGGACACCTGATCGCTTCGCCCGGATCGGGCCATTGGGGGTATTGCTCAGTTTGTTCCTGTGGGCCGTGCCGGCTCCGGCGGCCGGGCTGGATCGTCCGAGCATCGCCTCGATCCGGATCGAAAGGACCGAAGTCATTGTGATCGTGGATGTGCCCGGCGGCGTGAGCAAGGTGACGCTGGAGGGCCGTCCTCGCCTGGGCGCGGGCGCGTGGGAGCCCAAGGCCGTGCAACGGTTGGATGGCTCGGGTGGCCGGCTGTCGTTCCGCCTGCCCGCCTCGGCGGCGATCGAGTTGTTGCGCGTGCGGGGCGACCCCACCGAGCGGCTCCCCGCCTCGTTCTACCAGGGCACAAATTCTTTCGCCGGTTTGGGAGGTGGAGGTGGGGCCGAGACCGGCGGGTTCCCTTACCCCACCACGGATGCGACCACACCCGATCGCAACCAGGGTTCCACGGATGCTTCCCGGGGTGTCGCTGAATCCGACATCTGGCAGCTCCGGGGAAGCACCCTCTATTTTTTCAATCAATCCCGGGGCCTGCAGATCATTGATCTGAGCCAGCCGGATGATCCGGTCCTCCGGGGCCAGCTTGATTTGCCCGCGGTCGGCGAGCAGATGTACGTGTTGCCGACGGGGCAGGCGGTGTTGCTGGTCCGCAATGACTGCGCGTATTCCGCTGCGGGGCAGGCCACGAGCGAGATCCACGTGGTCAACGTGGAGGACGGCATGCCGTCCATCGCGGCCTCGGTGCCCGTGGAGGGCACCATTCAGGAGAGCCGCATGGTGGGGGACGCGCTGTATGTCGTTTCCCAACAGTACCGCCTGCGCCGGGCGAATGGTCAGGACGTGTACGAGTGGGGGTCGGTTGTTTCCTCGTATGACTTGTCGAATCCGGCGCAGCCGCAGGCCAGATCCTCCCTCTGGCACCCCGGCTGGGGGAACGTGGTCACGGCCACCGACCGGTTTCTGTTCGTCGCCACGCAGGACCCCGGCCATTGGTGGCGATCGGTCGTTCACTGCGTTGATGTGTCCTCGTCCGACGGCACGATGAAGGCGCTGGCTTCGATCAGGTCCGACGGCCGTGTGCCGGACAAGTTCAAGATCAACGTTCGGGGCGACGTGCTGACGATCATTTCCGAGAACTGGAACACCAGTGGTCGCGGGGTGTTTACGTCCCTTGAGACCTTTTCGCTGGAAAACCCGGCAGCGCCGGAGCGCCTCGGACAGCTGACGCTGGCGCGCGGCGAACAGCTTCACGCCACGCGTTTTGATGGCGACCGGGTGTACGTGGTCACCTTCTTCCGGATTGATCCGCTTTGGATTGTTGATCTTTCCGATCCGCGCGAGCCGCGCGTTTTGGGCGAGCTGCACGTCCCCGGCTGGTCCACCTACATTCATCCGTTGGGCGACCGGCTCGTGAGCATCGGCATTGATGACGCGAATGGCTGGAAGGTGGCCGTTTCGCTCTTTGATGTGAAGGATCCGGCCAGACCGGCCCTCCTCGACAAGGTGGCCCTGGGCGAAAGCCATTCCTGGAGCGAAGCCAACTACGATGAGAAGGCATTCGCCGTCCTGCCCGACGCCGGCACGATCCTCGTCCCCTACCAGGGCGACCAAAGCGGCGGATACGCCAGCCGGGTGCAGATCATTGACCTGGGGGCCACAACCCTCCAGGCGCGCGGCACGATCGAGCACCGGATGCAACCCCGGCGTGCGACCGTTCTGGGCGACCGCATCGTCTCGGTGGACGCCCATGAACTGGTCGTGGTGGATGCCACCCACCGGGACCAGCCCGTGGTGAAGGCACAACTCGAACTGGCCTGGCCCATCAACAAGGTCCTCCTGAGCGGAGATTACCTGCTCGAAATCTCGCAGGACACGGGCGGCTGGTTTGGTGGCACCGTCAAGAATGCCATCCGGGTGGCGCGCGCCGAGGCTCCGGACGCAACGATGGATCAGATCAAGTTGGAATCGGACGATCCCATCCTGGGCAGCACGGTCCGCGACAACAAATTGTTTCTGCTCCAAGGCAGGTCCGCGTGGCAGCAATGGGTCGCACCCGCGGCCGGGGAGGGAGAGGCCACCCTCGTCCTGCACAACGGCCGCTTGATCCTAAGCGCCTTCGATCTTGCCCGTCTGCCGACGGTGAGTCCGCTGGGCACGACCCGTCAGGAAACCGGGGAAACGTTCCACGGCGAATTCCAGGCGCTCTGGCCGAAACCCGACCTGATCGTCTGGTCCGGCGGCGGCGGTCACTACGGGTTCTGGGATATCGGGATGCCCGGCCGCGGCATCGTGGGCGATACCCTCTGGCGGCCGTGGGGCGGCAGTGGCAGCGGACTGTTGCTGGCGGCGGACGTCGCGGCGGCCGCCGCGCCGCGCTTTGTCAGCACAACGCGTGTGGATGGCGGCAACTGGTGGTCCTTCAGCGATGCGTTTGAGGCCGACGGAATGGTCTATCTCAGCCACCAGGCGTCGGAATTTCTCGAGGGCGTGATCGTCCCGGGTCAAACCACCACCGGCCCCTCGACGACCGCGCTGGATCGCGACGCCGGCAAGGAAGTTCCCGTGCCCGGACGGCCGGGGGTTTGGGCGACCCGCCATTATCTCGACGTGGTGGACTATGCCGATCCCGCCAGCCCCACCGTGCGCAAACCGGTCAACATCCCAGGCACCCTGCGCGGCCTCTCGCATGACGGCGCGGTGCTCTACACCGTGGGCGTGCAGTGGCGTTCCGACTGGACGACCGACTGGAACGAGTGGCTGGCCGCCAGCGCCTACGACGGCGTCTCCGCATCCCTCATCCATTCCATGCCGCTTCGGGAATGGCCCCATCCGTTGCGGGTCCACGACGGGCACGTCGTTCTGGGCCGCGGGCCGACCGATAGAACCCCGGCCGTCCTTGAAGTCTGGACGCTGGCGGACACCGGGCGATTCGGGTTGCTCCACGCGACCGTGTTGGAACGTTCCGTCCACGAGTTGGAGGTATTGGGCTCGCTCCTCGTCGCGCAACAGGACCGCCAGATTTCCCTCTTCGATGCCAGCAATCCGGAAATGCTTCGTCCTCTGGGGACCGGAGCCCCCAAGGGATGCCTGTGGTACCCGTTGAAGCATGCGGACGGCGATGTCCGGCGCGGTCTGTGGCTGCCCTTGAACGAGTACGGGGTGGACTTCATCCCCGTCCAGGCTGGGAACGGACAACGCGGATTCAACCCGGCAAACCTGCCGTGATTTCCGGGGGTTCGGGCCGATCGGCTCGCGCTTCGATGCGCAGGACTTCAACCGCCGTCTTCGCCGAGGGGGACGATGGGGTTGCACCTAAATTCGTGGCGTTTCTTGATGAATCGGTCCCATTTTGAGCATTATCAGGCGCCGGCGGGTTGCTGTGGCGGATGGTGGCCCCCATCGAAGCGTCAAAGCCGGATTCAGCAGTCCGCGGGATCTCGGGCCTGACGGCCCACCTCCGGATTCAGGAATGCGGGAAGGCCCGCCAGGAACGCCCCCAACTTGGTCTCCATTTTGCTGGAGGACCTTCGGCGGCATTACGAAGTTCTCGCCCGCATGAACAAGGCAGCCGTGCTCCGAAAAATCGTCGAATGTCTCACGTCGGACCTTGAGTTGTACCTGAAAGCGGCGCGGGCGGCCCACTTCGAGGCCACCCATGAGCAGAGCAAGGCGGAGAACAAGTACGACACCCGGGGCCTCGAGGCGTCCTACCTGGCGCGCGGACAGTCCCGCCAGGCCGCGGAACTGGAACTGGCCGTGCAGCAGTTCCAAAGGCTTTCCGGCAGCAGCTGGCCCGACGGCCGGCCCGCAGACATCGGCGCCCTTGTGGAACTTCGTTCCCGCCGCCAATCCCAGTGGTATTTCCTCGGTCCCGGCGCCGGCGGCACAGAGGTCGAGGAGGACGGACACGAAGTCACGGTGATCACCCCGCAGTCGCCCTTGGGCCGGCAACTCGTCGGCCACCGGACAGGTGACGCTGTGCAACCCCTGTCTGAAGGCAAGGCCGCCTGGACGATCCACGCCATCTTCTGAGAACGACGGATCGTCGCTAAATCTTTGGGATATTGAGGTGAAACTGGCTCCGTTTGGTTTCGGCGGTCCGGGGATGACGGAGGGCAAATCGGAGTGAGTGGGTGCGGGCCACGAAGTGTTCCACTTCCTCCCGGCTCCGAGGAAGCCCGCGGCGATACGCGCTGCCGCGGGCAGCCCGGGTCAGGCGACCATCTCCAGCGCCTTCCGTTCGGCCGATCTTGGCCCGGTGAGCGCGGCGATGCGTCGGTCCAACGTGGCCAGCACGCCGCCCCGGCGGATCGCCAGGCCGAGCAAATAGGCGTCGGTGACCTGCTGATGGCCCAACAGCCGTACTCCGGCAAAGGCGACCGCCTCGGCGAACGGCAGTTCATCGGGCCAAAATGCGTGATCCTTGGCGGCGGCGTTGGCGGAAAGGATTTGAGTCGCTTCGCGCGGTTGGACTGCGTCGCGCGAGAACGCGGGATTCGACACGATGCGGACGAAACCGGCCTGGGTTACCGGACACGTCGCCCAGCCCTTCCCGCGATGGCGGGTGAACCAATTCAGGGCGGCGTCATGCTGCTCATGGCTGGGCCAGAGCAGCGCGATCAGCAGATTCGTATCGAGCAGATAGCCCTTCATATGCCCTCGGCCTCGATCCGGCGCACGTCGTCCGTGGTCACCTTGGGCGAATCTGCGGGAAGCTCGAACACCACGAGGCCGCCCTTGTCCCGGGCGGGAGTGGGGGCGTTCAGCCCCCTGCGCAGCAGATCCGACACGGTCTTGCCGAGCGAAACGCCCCGCAGCTTGGCCTGGCGGGCGGCCAGTTCGGCAACATCATCATCCAACGTCAACGTCGTTCTCATTCCACAACGATGCTGTAGCAATCTTCCAATGTCCAAAACTGGTTCTTGCATCAATTGAGGAAAGCGATGTGCATCCATGAGTGAGTGCCCCGGATCCCGGGTGCGGGGTGTCGGGGCATCCAGAATATTTCGGAATGGAAGGGTACACGTTCGTCCTTGTGGACGAACACGACCCCCTCCCGGTGCGGACACCCTTGGTTCACGAGACAGGCTCATCATTGGGGCGTCTGGTTCCTGCGGTGCGGCGAAGCGGCTCTTCGGCCTCCCGGGCTTGAGAGTGCCGCCAGGAGGCTTGCGCCGTCCTTGGGTTTGGGGCTTGCAGGCGCGGGCGCGATCCCGCGTCCGACCGTGGTTTGCGGCAGCAACTCGCTGTCCCCTGCCAGGAGTCGTTTGTTTCCCCGGGCTGCGGAGGATACCCTGACGCGCAACTATGGGAGAGCGTCTTCGAGGATGGATCACTCTGGCATGGGTGGTTTCGATCGCCGCAGGCCATGGAGCGGACGTGGTCCCGGTTCCCGATCAATACTTTGGCCTGGGTGATGTGCGCCTCATCGCCGCATCCGCCGACCAGAGGTATCTGGCCAGCGGAGGCCAGGGTGGCGCCTTTCTCTGGGACCTGACGGCAGCCGCACTCACCAAGCACCTCGACGTGGGTTGGTCGGCCACGGCGCTCGCCTTTTCGCCGGATCACCGGCTCCTGGTGGTGGCCAGCCATGGAAATCTGGTTGCGTGGGACCTTGCAACGCGCGAACCGGTCCGGGAATTCACGGGACATGGTGGTGAAATCCACCGAATTCTTTTCTCTCCCGACGGACGTCAACTTCTGTCGGCCAGCTCGGACAATTCCGTGCGAATCTGGTCGGTGGAAACCGGAAGCGAGCTGCGGTCCCTCCGCACTCCCGGTTCTCCCATTACCGAAGCGGCGATCTCCCCCGACGGCCGGTTGCTGGCGACGGTGGATTCGTTCCTGACCAACAGCGTCAAGATCTGGGACGTCGAGACCGGGACCCAGCTCCGGGCCCTGCCGACGACGAACTGGCCCGCCCAGCGGTGTCTGTTCCTGCCGCAGGACGGGCTGGTCATCACTGGTGCGGATCGAAGCGTCCTGCTGTGGGATCCGGAGACCGCCGGGCTGATCCGATCCTTTCCGGGAATCACGGGCGCCACCACGCTGGTGATCACCCTATGGGCGCCGGACGAGGACACCCTGGCGGCCGCCTGCACGGACGGAGCCGTTTATCTCTGGAACATCCGGACCGCCGAGCTGCTTCACGTGGTTCCCGGTGAGCCGGTCGTGGCGACGTGTGGGATCCCCGGTCAGTTCCTCACGATTGCGGCATCGCTGGACTGCGCGCTCCGGGTCCGCCAATTGCCGGGCGGGGACACGCTGCAGACGCTCCGGGGGCACACGACATCGGTGCATTCCGGCGTCGCCTATTCGCCGGACGGCCGCTTCGTCCTGAGCGGCGGCACCGAAGGCGCGACCCGGCTCTGGGACCGGCGGACCGGGAAGCCGGTCCGCGAGTTCGTCGGGTCGCCGGGGGGAACCCTGGCGGCGGCGTTTTCGCCGGACGGCTCCCGGGTGTTGACGACGATCGGACTTCCCAGCCCCGGGGCGCGCCTCTGGAGAACGGAAACCGGGGAGCTCGAACGCGAGATCCTGTGGGCCGGGAGCTGGCCGATGGGGGCCGTCTTCTCCCCGGATGGAACGATGATCGCCACCCGTTCCCAAGGCGGGGAGATTCTCCTTTTCAATGCGGACACCGGAGCCCGCCTGCGGACCCTGCCCAGCGGGGCCTTTGGCGGCCCCATGGCCTTCGCTCCCAAGGCGTCGCTGCTGGCCGCGGCCTCCACCGAATTCGGGGCCGACCTGTTCGACCTCGAAAGCGGACGGCGCCTCCACACCCTCCCATCCGGGAACGCCGGTCCGGTAACCGCCCTCGCCTTCGCACCGGACGGCGCGACCCTGATGGTGGCTTGGAACGAGGGCCTGGTGCACTTCCACGACACCATCACCTTCCAGCGGCGTGGCGAACTCATCCCGGCAGCCGCATTCCTCGAATCCGCCATGTATTCACCCGATGGACGGCACCTGCTCACCGGTGAGGGCTGGCCGCTCTTCACCGCCACCCTCTGGGATCTCGCATCCCGCCGGCGGGTTCGCACGTTCGCCGGGCACCAGTGGGGGGTCAGCGCGCTGGCCTTCAGCGCCGACGGAACCCGCATCCTGACCGGAGCCGATCGCGTTCGCGAATGGTCCATTGCCGACATCACGGCACGCCTGGAGCTGGAGAGGTTTCCCGATCAGGTGCGCCTGAGCTGGCCCCTGGGCGAACTGCAACATGCGTCCGATCCCGGCGGTCCCTGGCGGCCGGTCCCCGACGCGACCAGTCCCGCAACACTTCCCCTGACCGGGGCCGCGGTCTTCTTCCGTGCCTGGGTGGATTCCCCGGAGTGACCGCCAATCCGACTCCGGGTGGGTTGACGCCCGAGACCCGGGATCTGGACGCGCAGCTGGGACATGTCCCGTTCCAGGAAGGTCCGTACGAGATTCAACCGTCATTGGCGGCTGACTTCATGGTCCCCGGCCAGGAATCATGGCGACGAGGCGACCTGTGGAGGGGATGCGACGGGGTTTCCCGCGTTCGGCTCGGCTCGATCTTCAGGGTCGGCACCGGCTGTCGCCGGCAACTGAGGTCCGGGGAGTGGCCGGCGGTGCCTCAGTTCAGCTTCCGCGCACGCGCGAAGCCCGCGTCGCCGTCGGCCGGGGATTCAACGGGGGCCGTGGCGCCGGTGCCGTTGACCGGTTGGCCGGCGTTGACCCATGGGCCGCCGGCAGCGACGGCCATCTCGATCTGATAGAGCTTTCCGGGGAGCGTCTGCAGCAGCCATTCCACGCCAACCGCCAGCCGGCGCGTGCCCACCCAGGCCGGCGCAAGCACGGTGTCGGTCCTGAAGCCGAGGTGCTGGATGCGCGTGTCCAGCCCCGTTGGCGTCTCGGCGTCGGCGTAGTCGCCGAGAGACGCCAGGTGGTCGGCAAACGCGCGCTGCTCGGTGCCGGGGGTGTCAAACGTGCGGCCGGCGGCCGGCTTCGTCGAAACTGACGATCAGCCGGCCGACGTACTCGAAGTTGGAGCCGGCATTGACCACAAACACCGGCTCGCCAACGGGCGAGGTGAAGGCCACCGGATACGCTTCGGCGGCGGTATGGCCGGCGCGGAGGCGGTTGCCGGGCGCGGCGAAGATGGCGTGCGAGCCGCCGGCGACGATCACGTCCACGTCCCGCAGCTGGGTCGCGAGCGTAAACTCGTTCGCGTACTGCTGGAGGTGGGCGATGAGGACGACCTTGTTGCAGCCGAGGGCGAGCAGGTGGTCCACGGCGGGCTGGACCTTGGCCGCGAGGTTGGTCTTCACAACGAGCGTGCCGGGCGAGCTGATCTGACGGAGTTCCACGGTGGTCGCACCCACGATGCCGATGATCTGGCCCTCCACGGTGATGGTGCAGGCGTGGGCCACCCGGTTGCTGCCGGCGCGCCAGTCTGCGCCGTCGGCAATAATGAGGCCCCGAGTGCTGGCGTCCGAGTTCCAGTCCAGGTTGGCGGACAGATAGGGGAACAGCGTGCCGGGGTAGCCCACCGCGGCGTCGGCGCGGAGCATGGAGGCAAACTGGGGCGTGTTGTCGTCGAACTCGTGGTTCCCGGCGGCGGCGGCTTGGAAGCCGAGGGCGTTGCAAAGGGCGATGTCACCGCGGCCCTTCACGCCGTTGTAACCGGCGGCGGGATCGGCGCTGGCGGTGAAGAAGGGGCCGGGGATGTAATTGTCGCCCGAACTGAGCGTGAGCGTGGGCAGCGTGGTCCCGGCACGGAGGCCGTTGAGCACCCGGGAGAAATTCAGCGCATCGGTGAGCGCCGGGATGCCCGCCTCGAGATCCGACGCGTGGAAGATCTGAAGCGTGAGCGGCGCGGAGGTGGCGCGCGCAACGGAAACATGGACCGGCGCGGAATCCGCGGTGCGGGCAAGGGCGTCGGTCACGCGCGCCCGCAGCGCATAGCCCCCGACGGGCGCGGGGTTGAGCGTGACCGCGAAGGGCGCGTTGGTCGCCACCGCGACCCGGGTTCCGTCGGCGAAGTACTCCACCTGCACCACGGGCGAACCATCCTCCACAGCGGCCACCGCGAGCTCCCAGACGGCCGGCGCGGTCGCGGTGACGCCGTCCGGGGGTGAGGTCACGGTGATGGACGGCTGGGCCAGGGCGGAGACGAGGCCAAGCGAGGCAAGAACGGGCAACCGGCAGAGCATTGTGGGCAACTTCATCGGCCTCCAGCGAAGGCTGCCCAGGTCACAACCAGGTGGGCCTCCGGCGAAGACGGGGTGAAAGCCCGGTGGCGGACGGGTGACCTTTGGATGGCGGTGGTTCGGCGAAAAAATTGACCCTTTCCGGCGGGGCGGGGAGGCCATCGGTTCGTCCTTTCGCTCCGCCCTGTTCGCTGCTG
This sequence comes from Verrucomicrobiia bacterium, assembly GCA_019634635.1. Lineage (NCBI taxonomy): Bacteria > Pseudomonadati > Verrucomicrobiota > Verrucomicrobiia > Verrucomicrobiia bacterium. The sequence continues at coordinate 82,000 of JAHCBB010000007.1, read as the reverse complement.
ACCGCCACTGGGGACTTGCGGCGGCGTCTGACTTGAAAAACATTTTCTCCCATGGGCTGGCGGCATTTCGCGATCGTGACCTGGCTGGCTGCCGTGATGGCACAGGCGGCCGGGGGGTTGCCGGCGGCGCCGGAAGGCTTCTCCTGGGTCCGCCTGCGGGAGATCCGGGCAGACCTGCTTCAGCCCGCGGGGTGGAAGCTCAGCCGTGAGCGCAAGGGGACTTCGGAAACCTATCGCCTGAGCGCACCAGGGCCGGGACGCACCAACGGACCGGCGATGGACATCAACTGGGTGCCCGACGTTCCCAAGCAGGCGGGCATGGCGCCGTCCCAATACGCCGCAGGCGTGGCCGACGCCGCCGCGAAGAACCACAAACTGGTCGAGCGGGCCGACGGGAAGCCCGGGGCGATCTCACGGACCACCTTTCGCTTCGAGGACTCCGGACCGGGACGCGAGGGGTGGACGGTCTCCTATCAACTGATTGCCAACGATCGCACGGGCAGCCTCTACATCATGGCGTTTGAGGCGCCCACCCGCGAGTGGACGAATGCGTGGAAGACCGGCGCCGTGTTGATGGAGAGGGTCCGGCTGGATCCTGCGCGATGAGCGGCCGGATGCGGCGCGATCCGGCGGATGAGTTGGTTTCGACGGAACTGTGCGGGCTCCGGGGGGACCGCCCTCCCCAAATCCCGCGGCTTGTCTGCGGGTGACGGGGCCGTTTTGCTTCGCGCATGGCGTGGCGGATCCATGATTCGGTGGTTCGTGGCGAACTCGACAGCCGCACCCGCGGCGTCGTGCGCGGATCCCTCTGGCTCCACGGGGAAACGGCGCCGATTCGCCTGGAACTGGAGGGCAACCCCTGCGCCGACCTCGCGGGCTGTCATCTCCGGTTCAGGAATCCGGGACTCACGGTGCCCCTGCGGCCCGGAAGGCGACTGGCCCCGGTCCAGCGGGGCGGGGTGGGTGACATGACCGCCTCGCGAAAGGTGCGGGTCTTCGACGTGCCCATGGAGGAGGCCATGGAGCTGTTGAAATCCGGAATCACCCCGTCCGAGCACCTGGCCAATTGCCTCTACCTCGAGTGGTTCTCGACGGCGAATGGTCGCGTGGTCGTCGAGAGCGCCGAGTACGAGCTCACGCTTTCTGCACACGAATGGCACCTGAGTTCCGGGGACGAACGGGAGCGTCAGAGGACGACGGCGCGGGGCTGGGAGTCGTTTCTGCGGACCTTGACCGACGCCGTGGAGCGGGAGCATGGCAAGCTGCCGGACGGGAAGGACACCGGCTCCTGGGACGAATTCGATTGCGAGCAGTTCCTGCGCGAATCCGACGCCCGGACGGAGAAGTTGATGGCGTTGTTGGACCGGTACGAGGGGCATCCGGATGCCGAGCGCATCATCGCCCGTGAGATGGGCTGGACTGCTTTGGACGCGGGCACCGAACTCACCGGCGGCATCCAACGGATGGATCCCGCGGCCTGCGGGCACCCGGATCCGGCGACCGAGGGGGTGGACTGGGTCCGGGACGAAAACGGAACGGCGGTTCATCCGGTCTATCTGCGATGCCAGCAACTCGGACGCTCCACACGGGATGCGGTGGACCGGTCGCGACCGGAGGCCCGAAGTGCTCCGGATGTAACCGACCTGATCTGCCAATTGCACCTGACGGGGGCGCGACTCTCCGGGGCGTTGAACCCCCTGGCCTACGGACGGCACCGGTGCGGGCCTCCGTTCATCGTCGCCTGTTTGAAGCGATCCCTGCGGCACCTGGAAGCCGCCGGCGAGGCGGCCGAGCGGATGGCGGCGCGTGATGACGGATTCTTGGACGTGGTGAGGACGGTTCGGACGGAACTCGGGATTCTCCGTGGATTGGTCGTTGCTCTGGTCGAGGAGTTCCGGCTTTTCCGGGGTGGAATCACTCCGGGCGACCACCGGGGAGGGCAATGACATGGAGACGCCGGAAATCTGCCCCAACTGCGGTGCTGAAGTCCCCCCCGGTGCGGCGGCGTGTCCCGAGTGCGGTGCGGATGAATCCACCGGGTGGAACGACCGGGCGGTGGTGCAGGGCCTCGGGATCCCGGATGAGGATGACTTCGATGCCGAGGAGTTTCGTCGGGAGGAATTTGGAACCTCCGGACGGCGGGGTCCTCACCCGGCATGGGCGGGGGTTGCCGTCGTGCTCCTCGCGGTGCTGCTTTGGTGGCTCCTCCGCCGGTGAGCCCAGGAAGGCCGGGTCAGATCTGCTTCAGTTCTCCGGTACTGTCCCCGAGCTGGTGCACGGAAATCTCCATGCGATTGAGCAGGGCCAGCCACAGGTTGTTCAGCGGGGTCTCGTCGGGGTAGACCGTGTGCCGGCCGGGGTGCAGTGTGCCGCAGCCGCGTCCCGCGAGGAGGATCGGGAGGTCATCGTGATTGTGGGCGTTGCCGTCGGAGTTGCCGCTGCCGTAGGCGATCATGCAGTGGTCCAGCAGCGTCCCGTCGCCTTCCCTGACCGATTTCATCCGGTCCAGCAGATAGGCGAGCTGGGTGGCATGGAACCGGTTGATCTTTGCGATCTTCTCCTTTTTCTCGGCGTTGTTGCCGTGATGCGACAGGTCGTGGTGCCCCTCGCTGACACCGATGAACGGATACGGCTTGCCACTGCCCTCGTTGGCCAGCACGAAGGTGCATACCCGGGTGGTGTCGGTCTGGAATGCGAGCACCAGCAGGTCGGCCATCAGGCGGATGTGCTCCTCGTAGCTTCCGGGGATGCCCTCGGGGGCGGTGACGCCTTCCGGCACCGTCGGGTCCGGGAACCGGGCCGCCCGTTCAATCCGCAATTCCAGGTCGCGGACCGCCGTGAAATATTCGTCGAGTTTGCGCTGGTCTCCGCGCCCCAGCCGCCCGTTGAGATCGGCGAAATCATCCCGGACCAGGTCCAGCACGCTCTTGCGACGGGCATCGCGCCGGAGGCGTTCCTCACGGGAGCCGGAGCTGAAGAGCCGTTCGAAGACGAGCTTCGGATTGACCTCCTTGGGCAGCGGCTGTGTGGCGGACCGCCACGCCATGGTGGAGGAGTAAACGCAGCTGTAACCGGAATCGCAGTTGCCAGCCATCGAGCCCGCCTCGGTGCCGATTTCGAGGGAGGCCAACCGGGTCCGGTCCGCCAGCCGGGCGGCCGCGACCTGGTCCACCGAAATGCCGGCGCGAATGTCGGTCCCGTCGGTTTTCCTGGGCTGGGCTCCGGTCAGGAAGGCCGAGAGCGCCCGCGCGTGATCTCCGCCCCCATCGCCGTTGGCGCGCGCCTTGTCGGCCGTGAGGCCGGTCAGCACCGAGAAGTCCGAACGGTGGGGCGCCAGCGGTTGAAGGATGGCCGGGAGTTCTGCGGACAGTTCCCCCTCCGCCGAGGGCTTCCAGTCCGCCATGTTGATGCCGTTTGGGACGTACAGGAACGCCATGCGGTTGGGTGCAGCCTGGGCCGAGGGAACGGTGCCGTCGCCCCAGGCGGTCAGGGGGCCCATGGCTTCGAGCCACGGGAGGGCCAACGTGGTGCCAAGACCTCGCAGCAAGGTGCGACGGGACAGTGTGATCGGGGTGCTCATGGCGTTGTGCTTCGTTCGATAAAATGTCTGTCTTGATCCTGTGCCGTACAAGGGCTGCGCTCAGGAACCACCTGCCGGTGGCGGCGCCGGACCCGTCACCGCGCCCAGACCGCGACGGAGGCGGAACGGGTCGCTCTTCACGATGGCGATCACCAGCGCTGAAAACCGATAGTCCGATTCCGCCACTTCGGCGAGCATCTTTCGCAGAGCGCGCTCGTCGTAATACTCCAGGCCGCGGCCCAGGGCATAGGTGGTCAGTTTCTCAGCCAGATTGCGGGCAACCAGCTCCTGCTTTTCCCTCAGGATCGTTCGCAGATCGGCGGCGCCTTGGAAGGACTTCCCATCAGGCAGCGTTCCCGAGGGGTCAATGGGGCCGTCGGCATCGGCCTGCCGGAAGCGCCCGATGGCGTCGAAATTCTCAAGGGCAAAACCGAGGGCATCCATCTGGTGGTGGCAGCTGGCACACGCCGGATTGGCACGGTGCTGCTCCATCCGCTGGCGGAGCGTGCCGGCGAGCTCCTCCTGGTCGTCCAGTTCGGGAACATCCGGAGGCGGTGGTGGTGGCGGCGTGCCGAGAATCTGCTCGAGGACCCATTTCCCGCGCTTGACCGGCGATGTTCGGGTCGGATTTGAGGTGGCGGTGAGAATGCTGGCCTGGGTGAGCAGGCCACCCCGCTGACGTTCCGGAAGGTTTACCCGGACGAATTCGTCGGAGCGTCTCCGACCGCCCCGCGGTCCGCCCTCGGGAAATGCCTGGGATTCCACGCCGTAGTGCCGGGCCAGAGCGCGGTTGACGTAGGTGAAGTCCGCATCCACCAGGTCAAGGAGGCTGCGGTCCTCGCGGATGATTTCATCAAGAAACAACTCAGTTTCCCGCAGCATTGCGCGCCGGAGCCGCTCGTCGAAATCAGGGAAGAGGTTCTTGTCGGGCTGGAAGCTGGACAGGCGCTGCAACTGGAGCCATTGCAGCCCGAAGTTGCGAACGAGGGCTTCGGACTTCGGATCCCTGAGCATCCGACGCACCTGCGCCTCCAACTGGTCGCCGAGGGCATTTCTGCCTGCCAGGTCGAGGAGTTCGTCATCCGGCATGGTGCTCCACAGGAAGTAGCTCAGTCGCGATGCGAGGTGGAACGCGTCCAGCGGCTGCGGGGTCTCGGCGCGAGGCTGGTCATCCAGCTCCACCCGGAAAAGGAACTTGGGCGACACCAGCGCGGCGCGGACCAGCTCCTGCAGGCCGCCCTCGAACTGACCGTTGGCCGCTTCGCGGCCTGCATCAAATACGCGCCCGTAGCGGACCAGTTCTTCGTCCGTCGGTGTCCGGCGGAACGCGCGGGTGAGCAACCACGCCGCGGCGAGCCGCGCGCGTTCGTCCTCCGGCCGGTCCGGGGCGACCGCGGCAAGGCGCTTCATGAACGGCGTTCGTGTGTCGCCGGGGCCGATGACTTTGAACTCATTGATGTACAGCGTCTGGCCCAGGACATTGGTGTCCCGGTTTTCCCATCGGGCGCTGAACCGGTGCTCGCCTGGCGGCAGCTCCAGCTCCACCTCAAACCATTGCCATTGCTTCGGCGAGTTCGTGACCGTTGTTTCCAGGACCGGGGCGTCGTCCACCAGCAGTGCCATCCGCACCGGGGGCTCCGGCGGGGCATTGGAGGCCCCGGCGCGGACCCTGAACCGGTAGGCCCCGGCCTCCTTCAACGTATGGCGGACAAACAGCTCCGGAACGCTGTTGGTCACCGGGCGCGTGCCGTCCTCCGAACCGTACCCTCCCGGTTCCAGGAAGATGGAAAACGTGGTCCGCTCGGGGGGCTTGGGCAGCTTCAACAGGATGGCCCGCTCCACCAGCCCGTCGGCGGCGTCCAGATACCGCTCCAGATGGACCGGCGACATGGTGAGCACATCGCCGATGTTGTCGAATCCGTGGCCGATGTCGTCCGCCGGGAAGTTCTCGGCTGCATCAAAGTCCACATCGAGCAGATCCCTCACCGTGTTGTTGTACTCCGTGCGGTTGAGCCGGCGTGCGGTGACCCGTCCCGGATCGGGGGGCAGTTTCGACTCGGCGGCCGCGATGGCGTCGAGCACCGCGCGGTTGAAGTCGGCGATCTCCCCGGCGGTGGGGCGGACGGCCACGGTGGACGGCGGCATTTCACCGCTGGTCACCTGCTGGAGCACGTTCCTCCACAGCTTGAGTTCGGGAAGGATGCGCCGGTCGTCCCGGATCTGCTTGAGGTCGAGGTCCGCCTTGGTTTTCCGGCCCCCATGGCAGTCATGGCAATGCACCTCAAGGAATGGCAGGGCGACCTCCTGAAAGTCCCCGGCGGCCGTGGCGGCCGGCGGCAGCACGCCCGTCAGGGCGACCGGCAGCCATTGCCACCCTCTGGGGATGAAGTTTCGCATGCGCGCCAGAAGTCCGGACTCCATGGATCATGGATTATTCATCCGACCGTTCCGCGCAACCGAAGCGGGCCTGAATTCGGCGGTCGTCGTGATCGCACCGCGGAGGCCTGTTCGCGGAGGAGGGGACTCCGGGAGCGCGGGTTCGGGGCGCTGCTTGCACCGGGCGGCGGAGTTCCGGGATGGTTCCGGCTTCATGTCGCGCATGTTGAAATCGTCCGGAGCGGCGGGGGCGGCGACCCTCATCAGCCGGTTCCTGGGATTTCTGCGCGAGGCGGTTTACGCCGGGTTCATGGGCATCGGTCCGGTCGCGGACGCCTTTTACTACGCCTATTCGCTGCCGAACCTCTTGCGCCGGCTTCTGGGCGAGGGAGCCCTGACCGCCGCCTTCATCCCGGTCTTCAAGGAACGCGAGCAGGGTTCGGATGCCGCCGCCCTGTGGCGCTCGGTGAACGCGGTCCTGTGCGCACTGGGGCTGCTGCTGGGAGCGGTCGTGCTGCTGGCGATGGGGGGGCTTGCGGGCATCGTCCTGTGGGTACCCCTCCCGATGCGGGCGGCGCTGAGTGCGCGCCTCATGCTGGTGATGTTTCCGTACGTGGGCTTTGTCTGCTTTGCGGCGGTGTTCATCGGACTGCTCAATGCCCGCGGGCGTTACTTCATGCCGGCGCTGGGTGCGGCGCTGCTGAACGTGGTGATGATCGCCTCGGTGTATCTGCTGGCACCGCGTTTCGGCGCGACGCTGGAGCAGCAGGTCTTCGGCCTTGCGGTGGGGGTGGTGATCGCCGGGTTTCTGCAGGCGGCGGCCCAGTGGCCGATGCTGCATCGCGACGGGTTTCGATTCGCCTGGGTCAACCCTTTCGGAAACCCCACCGTGCGCGAGGTCGCCCGCAGGATGGGTCCCGCCACCCTCGGGGTGGCGGCGTACCAGCTCAATGTCGTGGTCACCCAGACGCTGGCGGTGTCCGAGGCGCAGAACGTTTTGTCCGCCTTCAACTATGCCGTCCGCCTCATGGAACTGCCCCAGGGGGTCGTCGGGGTCTCCCTGGCCACCTATCTGCTCGCCGAGTTGAGCGGGCTCGCCGCCGGAAAGCGGCTGCCGGAATTCCGCACAGCCCTGCGGGACGGGCTGCGCCAGCTCGTGTTCATCAATACCCTGGCGACCGTGATCCTGCTGGTCCTGGCGCGTCCGATCATCCGGCTGCTGTTCGAACACGGAAAATTCACCGCCGCGGACACCGGCCTCGCCGCGCAGGCCTTGTGGTCGCTGGCCCTGGGTCTGGTGTTCTTCTCGTTGAACAGCATTTATGCACGGGCATTTTATGCACTGGGCGACACCCGGACGCCGATGCGGATCAGCGTTGCCGCCCTCGCCGTCAACCTCGTGTTTGCGCTATTCCTGATCCCGCGGCTTCACCAGGCGGGCATGGGGCTTGCCAACACGCTGAGTGCGGCCTGCAACACGCTGCTGCTGATGTACGCCTTGAAGCGGGTGTTGCCTCGGTTCGGATATGGGGAGGCCGTGGGGCATCCGGGATCCCTGCTCGCCGCCGCGGCTGCCGCCGCCGGGGTGGCGGCGTTGCTTTGTGCGGGATTTCAACACTGGCTCGGGTTGAACGGGTGGCTGTCCAGGGGCGTCACCGTGTTTGGCGCCATTGCCGGAGCCTCGGCCGCGTACCTCGGCGTGGCGCTGGCGCTGGGGATCCCGCAGGCGGAGGAGTTGCTCGCGTTCGCGCGGGCCCGCTTCCAGGGAGTCCGGCGCCCCTGAAACCGCCGGGGCGGCCCAAGGAACAATTCGGGAACATTTCGGGGATTGGCGTTCGGGCCCGGCGCATTAACCTCCCGGCCCACGGATGTTCCTTGTCCTCCAAAACCGAATCTCCGGGCTGCTCGACACCCTGGGAGCGCTTGCCCAGCTGCTGGGCGAGGCGATCCGGTCGGTGCGTCACCGGCGACCGTCGTGGCCGGATTTCATCGAGCAGCTGTACCAGGTGGGGGTGAAATCCCAGAGTGTCGTGCTGACCACGGGTGCGGCCACCGGCATGGTGCTCACGGCGCAGACCTACTTTCAGTTTCACAAGGTGCGCCTCGACACCGCCACGGGTGCGGTGGTCAGCGTCGGCATGGCCAGCGAGCTGGGTCCGGTGCTGGCGGGCCTGATGCTCACGGCGCGGGTGGGCGCCTCGATGGCGGCTGAACTGGGCACCATGCGGGTCACCGAGCAGATTGATGCGCTCCGCACCCTCGCCACCCATCCGGTGGACTATCTGGTCGTGCCCAGACTGCTGGCCCTGACGGTTGCGGCGCCGCTGCTCACCGCGGAGGCGGTGCTGGTTGGCATCGCCGCCAGCTACCTGGTCGGGGTCAAACTGCTGGGCATCGAGGGTGCGTACTATCTCGCCTACATCAACCGCTACACCGCCCCTTCCGATATCGTCATGGGGCTCATCAAGGCGGTGCTCTTCGGGCTGGCCATCGCCCTGATCTGTTGCCACCGGGGCCTGACGTGTCCGCAGGGCGCCGAGGGTGTTGGCCGGGCCACCACCGAGGCGGTCGTCGCCGCCAGCATCACCATCCTGGTCAGCAACTTCTTCCTCACCCTGCTGCTCACCCGGCTGCTCGTTTGAGCCGGATCCAGCCCGCGCATGATTGAGGTCCTGGAAGTCTGGAAGGGGTTTGGGGACACCTCCGTGCTCCGCGGGGTTTCGCTGCGGGTGGAACGTGGGGAGTCCGTGGTGATCATCGGGCGGAGCGGCGGCGGGAAGAGCGTGCTGCTCAAGCATCTGGTGGCGCTGTTGCAGCCCGACCGGGGACGCGTGGTGGTGGACGGCACCAACCTCTGCTCACTCGACGAACGGGCGCTGCTTCCGGTGCGACGAAAGTTTGGAATGTTGTTTCAGGGGGCGGCCCTGTTTGATTCGTTGAACGTGCTGGAGAACGTGGGATTTGTCCTGAGGCGCGAAGGACGTCACACCGCGGGCGAGGTGCGGCGATTGGTGGCGGAAGCGCTCGAGATGGTCGAGCTCCCCGGAACCGAGGACAAGAAGCCCGCGGAGCTTTCCGGCGGCATGCGGAAGCGGGTCGGTCTCGCCCGGGCCATCGTGTACCGGCCGCAGATCCTCCTGTACGACGAGCCCACCACCGGGCTCGATCCGATCGCGGGCGCCCGGATTGATGCCGTCATCCGGCGGGTCTGGAGCCAGCTCGGAGTGACGAGCATCGCAGTCACCCATGACATGGCGTCGGCCCGGAGGATCAGCGATCGCATCCTCATGCTGCACGACGGGGTCATTCACGCCGACGGACCCACGGCCGACATCCTCGGCTCCGGGGACCCGGTCGTTTTCAATTTCGTCAATGGCATTGCCACCGAACCCGCGCCGGCCCTGCCGGTCCGATCCTGAGTTTCATGTCCTCCGCCCGAAAAGTCGGTATCTTCGTGTTCGTGACCCTCGCGATCATCGCGGGGATGATCCTCAACTTCAGCAAGGGCCGGGGGCTGTTTGCCCGGACGTACACGATCCGCGTGCTGAGTGTCGAGGTGGGCGGATTGAAGGTCGGGGCTCCGGTGGCGATTTCCGGGGTGCCGGTGGGCAGCGTGACCCGGATCGAGCTGACCGAAGACCGGCGTGCGGTGGCCATTTCGGCGCGGATTCTCAGCCGGTATCCGATCCGCCGGGACGCCCGGGTATCCATCGCCCAGTCCGGGTTCCTGGGTGACCAGTACATTGCCATCGTGCCGCAGGGTGAAGACGCCCCATTCCTTGCCGATGCGGAGGCGATCGAGGCGGAGCGCCCCTTTGATCTCCAGGAAACCGCACGGTCGGCGACCACGCTGCTCGGGAAGCTCGACCTGGCACTGGACCGCATCAATGGGGCTGCCAGGCGTCTGGACGAGCAACTGATCACTCCGGAGGCCCTGACCAACCTGACGGCTTCGGCGGAGAACCTGCGCCGTGCGACGGAAGAGGCGGTGCTGACCCTGTCCGACGCCCGGGGACTGATCCGCACCAACGCACCGGTGGTGTCCGGGGCGCTCAGCAATCTGGCGGTGATTTCAGGCACCCTGAAGGGGACGACGGACCAGCTGGACGCCTTTGTGACCGAACAGCGTCCGGCGTTGCAGTCCCTCGTATCCACCGCGGGCGCGGCGACTGCCGATCTCAAGGCGATCACGACCGACCTTCGGCAGGGCCGCGGTGTCGCGGGGGCGTTGCTCAGCGACGAGGACCTGCGGCTCCAGTTGGGCAGCGCGTTGACCAACCTCGCAATTGTCTCCAGCAACATCGCGCGATTTGGAATCCTTCACAAACCCCGCCCGCCGCGCGAAGTCCCGACCAATCGTGTCCGCATGATGGGCCGTGATCCGCTGGCGCCGCGGCGTTGATTCCCTCAGCGCCCGGCGGGTTCTGCGGGTATGGCCGCCTCGGCTTCGGCGATTGCCTTCCGCGCGATCCGGGTGACGTAGGCGAGGAATAGAACGGCGACGACCAGCCCGGAAACGGTCAGGAGGGTGTGGAGGTGCCGATGGGCCCCCGGGTTCGCGGCAACCCGGACGATGTGTCCGGCCACGTGGCCCAGATAGACCTCGACCCACAGGGTTGGAAGGATGCCGAGGCTGGTGGCGAGGAACGGTCCGAAGCGCGTGGACGTGGTTCCCAGCAAATAGCTGACCGCGACCGGGCTCAGCGGGGTCAGTCGCAGCAGGAACAGGAAGCGGAGGCCCTCGCGACCGACGGCGCGCTCTACGGCCGCGAGGCGCGGTTGATGTTCGATCCAGCGTCGGACCGGGCCGCGCAGCCATCGTCTGGCGAGGGTGAAGTTCAGCGTCGCCGTCAGCAACACCGCAGTGGTCATCAGCGCCGCCCCCCCTGCGAACCCGAAGAGCGCCCCTGCCGCCACGGCGAAGACGGTGTCGGGAATGAAGAGGGAGGTGCCGACGATGGCGGCCGCGACGAAGATCAGCCATCCCAGGGCTCCTTGTTGAGCCACCCAGGACTCGAGCGCCGGCAATTGGTGGCCAAAGCGCGTTCCAAACCAGGCGGCCAACGCCAGGAGGACAAGGCCCAACACCAGGTGGTGGCCCGCCGCCGGTCGGGCGTTGCCATGGGCGGCCTCAGGGATTCCCGACTCGGATGGCATGCCGACAGCGTGCCGCTGTTGGAGGGCAAAGGCGATACCCGGAATCCGGCCTGCGGAACGAAGTCGTTGGCTCCGGGGGGCACCCGACGTCCATTCCGGAGCCAAAATCATTGCAGACCCCGGCACATCCCCCTATTCAGCCGCCACACGGATGGGCACCCAGTACAAGATGATCGGTGGTGATGGCCGGGAGTATGGTCCCGCCACGCTGGAGGAGCTTCGGCAGTGGTGCGAGGAGGGCCGTTTGTCCCATGGCACGCCGGTCTGGCGGAGTGATGAGGCGCGGTGGCGTCCGGCGGGGGGCTGGGACGAATTGAAGTGGGATCTCCAGACCCCGGCGGTGCCCGCGCAGGCATCGGACGCACCGGCTCCACCCCTCCCGGCGGCCGCCCTGGTGGCGGCGGGATTCTGGGTTCGTGTCGCCGCCTATCTTGTGGACTGGGTGGTGCTGACGACGATCACGGGCCTGGTCACCCTGCCTTGGGCGGAACCACTGGCCCGCCTTCAGGCCGAGTTTTTTGCCCAGTGGAAATCGGCGACCCCGGACTCGCAGGTGATGATCCGCTATCTGCTGGTGTCTCTGGCGATTCACCTGCCGCTGGGGCTCGCGTACTTCGCCGGGTTTCATGGGGCGCTGGGCGCCACGCCCGGAAAGCAGATCCTGGGGTTGCGGGTGGTCCGGGAAGATGGCAGCGCACTGGGGTTTCCGCGGGCGTGTCTCCGCTACGCCGCCGCCCTCCTGAGCAGTGCCTCCTTTGGGATCGGCTACCTGCTGGCGGCCATACCCCCCGAAAAACGGGCACTTCACGACGTGCTGGCCCGGACTCGCGTGGTGCGGGTGCGCTGACGCCAGGAACGGAATTTCCCGGGCACGACGATCACCGGACTTCGGGGATGTTCAGTTTTTGTCCCGCCCGGAGTCGTTTTGGATCCTTGAGCTCCGGGTTGGCGGCCAGCACGTGGGCCAGGGTGACCTTCAGCCCCTTCGCCTGATTGTAGGCCGCGATGATGGTGCTCACCGTTTCGCCCGGGCGCACAACGTGCTCGTACATGTATTCGGGAAGCCGCAGCTCGGAGGACGGGCCCTGTGAGGAAACGGAATCGCCGGGGCGCGTTCCGGGACGGGTTCTCGGCGGCTCCTTGGCGGCCGCCGCGACCGCCTTGCTGGCTTCGCGGGCAATGTCTGCGAGCTGGGTCTTGACGTACTCGGCATCCGCGGCACGACGGCGGTCCACTTCCTGAAGCTGGTCCACCACCTGCTTGAGCTGGTCGCGGGTTACCTGGTCACGCTGTCCCGCCAGCTCGACGCGAAGCTGGGCGTTTTCCGACCGGACGCGCTCCAACTGCTCCCGTAGTTCCTGGATCTGTCGGCGAAGGCTTTCCTGTCCCTCCGTCAGCGCCTCCACGGTCCCGTTGAGGCGTCGGAGATCCTCGGCATCCACCTGTGCGCGGGCCGGAATGAAAAGAAGGAGCGCGGTGGCAACGAGGGTGACTGCGGCAGTTCTTTTCATCCGGAGCCAACCTAGGAACGGCCCCGGTTCCCATCAAGCGTTTGTCGGGACGGCGCCCCACCTCGAGCCCCGCGAGGCGCCTGCTCAATGCTCAATAGTCGAGCGCCAGGCTGTCGGCCGCCGCCGCCCGCTCCATGCGCCCCGCCGCCTCGCCCTCGGGATCCCTCGGCGGATTGGATGCTCCCTGTGCGGCCGCGGAGGCAAGGAGACGGACGAGCACACGGTTCAGGCAGGCCCATTCCCGCCGGCGGAACTGCCGGAGCGCCTGCGCATCCGGCAACTCGCGGGCACAGAGGTAGCGAAGATCCGCATCCGTCCTGACCTGATTCTCAATGTCCTCGGAGCTCAGCAGTCCCCGGGCGTAGGCGTAACTCATCAGCGTCGCCAGCATGCGGTAGGAGCAGGCGGGAGTTCCATCCGCGCCACGAAATTCACGCGCCTGGATCTCCTCGGCCGCGACGGCCTCCAGGGCGAGCTGCATCAGCCGGACCGCCCCCACCGTTTCCGCGAGATCGGGCGGGAACCTGGGTAACGCATCCGCAGCGTCTGACCGAAGCGATCTCATGGAAGTGATCCTGCCACCCTCCTTGTGACAGATCCGTGACACCGGGGTGACTTCTTCCCGCCAAGTTGATCCTGGATAGATATCACCGCATCCAGATGCGTTGATTTGAAACTTGAGCTCCAGTGGGTGAGCGATACGCTGAGGTCATGGTCAGCGGCGATCTTGGGGCAGTCTCCTATGCGCGGGGCGGGGGCCTGATCCCCTTGATGGCACAGCGTATTGTCTTGATTGACGGGGCGATGGGGACGGTGATCCAGCGCTATCGGCTGGGGGAGGCCCAGTTCCGCGGCGAGCGGTTTGCCGGGTGGAAGGGCAAAGATCTCAAGGGCGACAACGAACTGCTTCAGATCACCCAGCCGCAGGTGATCCGTGAGATTCACCGGCAGTACCTTGAAGCGGGTGCCGACCTCATCGAAACGAACACCTTCGGCGCCACGACGATCGGCCAGCACGATTTCTTTTTCCGGGATCCGGAGGGCCGCAAGGATCCGGCGTTTTTTGACGACGTCATCCGTGATCCGTTCCTGGCGGGTCTTGCGAGGGAGATGAACCTGGCCGGAGCCAGGCTTGCCCGTGAGGCGGCCGATGAAGTGGCCGCGGCGACCGGAACCCCGCGGTTCGTCGCCGGGGCGATCGGGCCCCTGCCTGTCACCACCTCGCTCTCGCCGGATGTCAACGACCCGGGATTTCGCGCGGTTACGTTTTCCCAGCTCTGCGTCGCGTATCGGGAGCAGATTGAGGCGTTGCTGGACGGCGGTGTGGACGTGCTGTTGGTCGAGACCATCTTTGACACGCTCAACGCGAAGGCGGCGTTGTTCACGCTTGAAGAGGTCTTCGAGACCCGGGGGTTTCGTCTGCCGGTGATGATCTCGGGGACCATCACGGACCTCTCCGGCCGCACCCTGACCGGCCAGACGGTGGAGGCTTTCTGGCATTCCGTTCGCCACGCGCAGCCGGTGACCATCGGGTTCAATTGCGCCCTTGGGCCGAAGGAGATGCGGGCCTACGTCGAGGAACTCCACCGCATCGCCGATACGGCGATCTGCGTCTACCCCAATGCCGGACTCCCGGATCCGCTGTCGCCCACGGGGTTCCCGGAAACCCCCGAGTCCCTGGCACCCCAGATCCGCCCGTGGGCTGAAGCGGGCTGGCTGAACATTGTCGGCGGGTGCTGCGGCACCACGCCCCAACACATCCGGGCCATCGCCGACGCGGTGCGGGGTCTGGCACCCCGCGTCGCCCCGTCGCTGCCCAAGCGGCTCCGCCTTTCGGGAATGGAGGCCTTCACCCAGACTCCGGAGACGAATTTCATCAACATCGGCGAGCGGGCCAACGTCACCGGATCACCGAAGTTCGCGAAGCTGATCCTTGCCGGGCAGTTTGAAGACGCCCTCGCCATCTGCAAGCAACAGGTCGAAACCGGCGCCCAGATCATTGATGTGAACATGGACGAGGGGATGCTCGACGGTGCCGCCGCCATGACCCGCTTTCTCAATCTGGTTGCGGCCGAGCCGGATATTGCGCGCGTCCCGATCATGGTGGACTCGTCCAAGTGGTCGGTGATCGAGGCGGGACTCCGCTGCCTCCAGGGCAAGGGCATCGTCAATTCCATCTCCCTCAAGGAGGGCGAGGCACGGTTCCTGGAGCAGGCCCGCCGGGTCCGCCGTTATGGCGCCGCCGTGGTGGTGATGGCCTTCGACGAGCAGGGGCAGGCCGACACCCTTGAGCGAAAAACCGCGATCTGTCGGCGCACCTACGACCTGCTGGTGCATCAGGCGGGATTCCCGGCGGAAGACATCATCTTTGATCCCAACGTTCTCACCGTGGCCACCGGGATCGAGGAGCACAACCCGTACGCGGTTGATTTTATCGAAGCCACCCGCTGGATCAAAGAGCACCTCCCGCTCGCCAAAGTCAGTGGTGGCATTTCCAATATCAGCTTCAGTTTCCGGGGCAACAACCAGGTCCGCGAGGCCATGCACAGCGCGTTCCTGTATCACGCGATCCGCGCCGGCCTGGACATGGGGATCGTCAACGCCGGCCTGCTGGAGGTGTACGAAGAGATCCCGGACGCGCTGCTGACCCGCGTCGAGGACGTGCTCCTCAACCGTCGTCCCGACGCCACCGAGCGGCTGGTCGCCTACGGCGATGAGGTCAAGCGACGGAACTCGGGCATCACCGCCGAATCCCGTGCCGATGAGGCATGGCGCAGTGCGCCGGTCGAGGAGCGCCTGAAGCACTCGCTGGTGAAGGGCCTCGACGCGTTCGTCAACGAGGATGTCGAGGAGGCACGACAAAAGCTGGGGCAACCCCTCAAGGTGATCGAAGGCCCGCTCATGGACGGGATGAACGTCGTCGGGGACCTGTTCGGCGCAGGCAAGATGTTTCTGCCACAGGTGGTGAAATCGGCGCGCGTGATGAAGAAGGCCGTTGCCTATCTCACCCCGTTCATGGAGGCGGAAAAAGCCGCCGAAGCGGCGGCCGGCCGCGCCACGCGCGCCCAGGGACGCGTCCTCATGGCCACCGTGAAGGGTGATGTCCACGACATCGGCAAGAACATTGTCGGGGTGGTGCTTGGCTGCAACAACTTCGAGGTCATTGACCTGGGCGTCATGGTGTCCTGCGAGAAGATCCTGGCGGCGGCACAGGAGCACCGGGTGGATGTCATCGGACTCAGCGGCCTGATCACGCCGTCGCTCGACGAGATGCAGCACGTTGCCCGCGAGATGGAGCGGACCGGGTTCAAAGTGCCGTTGTTGATCGGCGGCGCGACCACCAGCCGGGCCCACACGGCCGTCAAGATCGCCCCGGGCTACAGCGAGCCCGTCGTGCATGTCCTCGACGCCTCGCGCGCCGTTCCGGTGGTCAGCAGCCTGCTGTCCCCGGACCAGAAACCCGGATTCGTCGAGCGCTTGCGCGCCGACTACGAGCGGGCCCGTGCCGCGCATTCCGGACAGGTGCAGAAACTCAAGACCATCGGACAGGCGCGCGCCAACGCGGCACGGCTCCGATTTGACGACCTGCCGCAGCCGGAATGTCCCGGCATCCAGGTTGTCAACGACCTTCCGCTCGAAGTGCTCCGGCCCTACATAGACTGGTCCCCGTTCTTTCATACCTGGGAACTGCGCGGACGCCATCCCGCCATCCTGACCAACGCGAAGTACGGGGCCGAGGCCACGCGGCTTTTTGCGTCGGCGCAGACGCTGCTGGACGAGATCATTGCCGGAAGGCAGCTGCGTGCCCGGGGCGTCTTCGGGATCTTCCCCGCCAACCGGACCGGGGAGGACGTCGAGCTCTATACGGACGACTCGCGGGCGCAGGTGTTGACCCGGTTTCATTTTCTCCGGCAGCAGATGGAGAAGGGGGACAACTCCCCGAACTGGTCCCTGGCGGATTATGTGGCCCCGAGGCCTGCAGCGGATCATCTGGGTGCCTTTGCCGTGACCGTTGGCGAGGGGCTTGAGGCGCTGGTGAAGCGGTTCCGAGCCGAGCACGACGACTTCAACGCCATCATGGCGGAGGCCCTTGCCGACCGGCTCGCCGAGGCGTTTGCCGAATATCTCCACCGCAGGGTTCGCGAGGCATGGGGTTTCGGGCGGGAGGAAAACCTGACGCCCGAGGATCTGATCGAAGAGAAGTATCGGGGTATCCGCCCGGCACCGGGCTATCCGGCGTGCCCGGATCACACCGAAAAGGGGATCCTCTGGGAATTGCTCGACGTGGAGCGGCACACCGGAATCCGACTCACCGAGAACTTCGCGATGTGGCCGGGCAGCAGTGTCAGTGGCCTCTATTTCGCCCATCCCGAAGCGAAATACTTCGCCGTGGGAAAACTGGATCGCGATCAGGTGGCAGATTTGGCGAACCGCAAGGGGCGTCCGCTGGCGGACATGGAGCGCTGGCTGGGTCCCTGGCTCAACTACGAACCCGCCGTGGCCGGGGCGCCCCCGCCCATGAACGAACCCGGGACCCGTCCGCAAGGGGCTCCAACGTCGGAAGCCGGCTAAGCGGTCCGGGAGGCCGCGGACGACGCTTCGGCGGGGGTGCCGTCTGGAAGCGCCGATGGCCGGCCCGGGCGTTCCCCCGCACCGGCCTCCAGGAATCGGTGCCGGTGGGCTTCCACGATGTGCCAGGCCAGCAGGACAAAGAGGCTCAGTTGGTAGGGGCGCATGGTGATCGGGCTGTTGTAGGGACTGTAAAACAGCCACATCATCAGGCACAGATGCAGGGACCGCCCGCCCAACGTGGTGGTCGCTCCCATCCATCCGGTCGCCCACCCCATGACGAAGAACATCACAACCGCGCCGATTTCGCCAAAGTCAATCGCGGCATCCCGGATGGACGTGCCCCAGACGTTGGTGTAGGTGCCGATCGCCTCGTACATGATGTCAATCTGATCGCGCTTCTCCTGCCAGTCGTAGTCGGGAATGCGCTGGGCAATGAGCGAAAACTGGTAGAGGCCGTAGTGGTGGGGGAAGTTCAGCCCCCGGTAGTAATCCAGATAGTAAACCGGATCGCTGGAAAACTGCAGAAGGAGCCATGCCGCCGAGACGACAAACGGATGTCCGGCGATGCCGCCATCCTGAACCCGGATCAGTGTCGAGGCCTTGGCCGCGATGGATTCCCCGAAGACCGGATTCGCAAAATTGCTCTCCATTCGCTTCTCGACGAACAACACGTTGACCACGTAGAGGGGAATCAGAAACGCCGTGCCCAGCACCAGTCCGCGCAGGGAGAAAATCTGACGGGGAAACCGGGTCAGCACGCCGCACATCCCGAGCGCGATGGCGATCATCGCATAGACGCGGGCACCGAAGTTGATCATGAATCCCGCCCATCCCACGATGGCCGCCACCACCGCGATGGCGATCCACAGCAGGGGTCGTCGCGTCTGGGCCGCCAAGACGATCGCGATGAGGGAACTCGCGCCCCCGGCGTGGAACAGGTAGCCCTGAAGGCGGGTCATGGTAATCGCCTTCTCGTGCAGCAGGTTGCGGACCTCTTCCAGCGAGTACGACGTGTTCCGGGTCAGGATCCAGAACAGGAATCCCGCGGCCGCCCCGAATGCGGCAAGGCCAAGGACCAGCAGGATGCTTGCAGGACGGGGTGGGTCCACGAGGGGGCGGGGTGTGACCAGCAACCCAAGCGTCGCCGCGGCGATGCAGGTCGCGATCAGCACCCAGGTTCCCGCCGAAATCGCCTTGTCCAGCGGGGGATCCGCCAACAGGACCACCAGGATCGGCAGGAACCAGGACGCCAGCATCAGCGTGAGAGCCGGCCGCCGCTGCATGAGCGCAAACACAACGGCATCCTGCCGGGGGCTCCGCGTACGGACCAGAAAATTGGAGCCCCTGCCGGGGACCCGGGATCCGCACCGATCTCCCGCCCGGATTCGCAGGCATTCGGGGAGGCGACGGGACAGGACCCCGCGATGGGGGCGTCGCGGTCCGTAACGGCTTCGGAGCCGGGGATGGGACCGGCGGATCCGCCCGGGTGCCTTGCCACAACCGCCGACGCTCCGCATGGTCGGCACACCGCATGGGGATGAACCGACAGTGGGCGGGCGGGTGGGTGGTGGCGGCGGCGGCGCTGGTTGCCGGGACGCTGGGCTTGCGCGGCGCGACCCTGACACGCCTATCGGCCCCGGAACCGGCGTCCCAACGCGCCGGATTTCACCGCCTCGATCCCGCACAGACCGGAATCACGTTTGCGCATCGGATCCCCGTCTCCCGGCATCTGACCAATCAGATGCTTCTGGATGGCGCCGGGGTGGCGCTTGGGGATGTGGACGGCGACGGGCGTCCCGACATGTTCCTCGCCGCCACCGACGGGGGCAGCCAGTTGTGGCGCAATGACGGCGGCTGGACGTTTCGCGACATCACCGCGACGGCCTTCGCTGGCGCCGGCGATGCCCTGGCAGCGGACGTCACGGCGGCCGCCTTCACCGACCTCACCGGCGACGGGGCGGTGGACCTCGTCCTGAATTCCCATGGTCACGGAGTGCGGGTGCTGGTGAACGACGGACGCGGAACGTTTCGTCGCCTGGGTTTTCGGCAGGTGTCCGCCCGTGGCGGCCATTCGCTGGCGCTGGCGGATGTGGACGGGGATGGCTGGGTGGACCTGTACGTGTGCAATTACCGGCAGCATGCATTGATGGACATGCCGGGCGCGCGCGCGACGTTTTCGGGATCGGGGGCTTCGCGTTCGGTTGCCACGCTCGACGGCCGGCCGACGACAGCGCCCGACCTGACCAACCGGTTTGTCATCAACGCCGCCGGGGGCATTGACGAACTGGGCGAGGTGGACGTGCTGTACCGCAATCTGGGAGGCACCAATTTCGTTGAGGTGCCCTGGACCGGCGGCGCCTTTCTGGACGAGGCGGGCCGCCCGCTGACGGAACCGCCCCGTGACTGGGGGCTCGCGGCGCAGTTTTGCGACGTGAATGGCGACGGACGTCCAGACCTCTACGTCTGCAATGACTTCCAGTCCCCGGACCGGTTTTGGATCAATGAGAGTTCCCCGGGCACGGTGCGGTTCCGGATGATTCCGCGGGCGGCGCTTCGGCATACGAGCCTGTTCTCGATGGGGGTGGACTTCGCCGATGTCAACCGGGATGGGCTCCCGGATTTTCTGGTTCTCGACATGCTCAGTCCGGATCCGGTGCGCCGACTGACGATGCTGGATGGCACGCCGACCGTGCCGGTGGCCATGGCCGACCCGCTGGAGCGTCCGCAGACGGATGCCAACACCCTGTTCCTGCAGCGTCCCGACGGCTCGTTTGCCGAGGTGGCGGCGTTTGCCGGCCTGTTGGCGACGGACTGGTCCTGGACACCGGCGTTTCTGGATGTGGATCTGGACGGCTGGCCCGACCTGCTGGTGACCGCCGGGCAGGAGCGCGGCTCCCGGGATCTCGACGTGGCGGAGCAGCTGAAGACGTTTCGCCGCACCGGGCTGCGCACCGACGCTCAGATTTTCCGGGAGCGTCTGAAGTTCCCGCGGCAGGAGGTCCGCCTGCAAGCCTTCCGCAATCGCGGCGTGAGCGGACCAGGCGACGTTCCCGTCTTCGAGGAGGTGGGGGGGGTGTGGGGCTTTGAGTTTCTCGGAGTGAGCCATGGCATGGCGCTTGGGGATCTCGATGGCGACGGCGATCTCGATGTGGTGGTGAACCATCTGGGCGAGACGGCGGGAATCTACCGGAACGAAGCCCCCGGGCCGCGACTGCAAGTCCGCCTGAGAGGCCGGCCGCCCAATACCGGGGCGGTGGGCGCCCGGTTGCGATTTGGCTGGGGACCGGACCCGGAGTCGGCGCTCCGCCTTCAACCGCAAACGGCGCAGGTTTTTGGCGGGGGCCGCTACCTTTCATCGGACGCCCCGGAGCGCACGTTTGCCTGTCCGGGACCCGGTCGCGGCGTCCTCGAGGTTTGGTGGCCCTCGGGGGGCAGATCGGTGGTGCGCGAATTGGAGGCGGGACAGCGGTGCGATCTGGTGGAACCCGGGGAATCGGTCGGAGCGATGCCGGGGGCACCGCCCGCCCCGGAAGTCGGGCTTCGATTTCAGGCATTACCGATGCCGGTGTCGAGCGCGGCGCCGGTTGAGGATGAGTTCGCCCTTCAGCCACTGCTGCCACGGCGTCAGACCACGCGCACCCCGGTGCTGGCATGGAACCAGGCGCCGGCGGAGGGGCGGGCATCCTTCTGGATCGGGGGTGCCAGCGGCCAGCCGGTCCGCGAGGTCTCGCTCACGGGAATACACCTTTCCGCGGTCCGGGAGTTCAATCACCCGGGTCCCTCCGCAGCCGTGCTTCCGGTGGACGGCCGCCTGTGGGTGGCGGAAGCGGCCCGACCCGGAGGGGGGCCGCCACGCGGGTCATTGGTCCTTTTGGATCCGGGAACCGGCGGGCGCGAGGCCATGCCCACGCCGGTCACCGTGCCCGTCGTGCTGGCGGTGTCGCGTCCAACAGCCGGGGGCCGATGGCTGTTTATCGGGGGTGGGCCGGTGCCCGGCCGATATCCGGAAAGCGCCCTGAGCGAGGTCCGACGGATTGACGCCGATGCCGGCGCCGAGTTCAGCACCCCACTCGAGCTTGGGATGGCCCGAGCGGCGCAGTTTGTGGATCTCGATGGGGACGGCCGCGAAGAGTTGGTGGTGGCCATCGAGTGGGGGGCACCCCTCGTTCTTCGGCAGGAGGCGTCCGGTTGGGTGGTCTGGAATCTGGGGGTCCGCGGTGCGGACGGCGGGGCCCTCACATCGCTGGCCGCGTTGACGGGATGGTGGCAATGCGTGACTTCCGGAGATTTCGACGGCGACGGGGTTCCGGATCTTGCCCTGGGCAACTGGGGCTTGAACTCTGCCGAGGCCCTTTACACCGGGACCGCCCCGGTGGCGGGCGGTCCCGTGCGACCCCTGGCGATCTACTGGAACCTGGAGCCTTCAGGACCTGGTGGTGAATGTCTTGAGGCCTATACCGATGCCGATGGCGTGGTGCGCCCGGTGCGCAGCAGAACTCGACTCGGACCGCATCTGCCGTGGCTGCTGGAGCAGTTTCCGACCCATCGGGCGTTCGCCACCGCCTCAATGGCCGGAATTCTTGGGGATCGGATGGATCACGTCCGCCAGCGCGAATGCCGCTGGCTGGCTTCCGTGCTGCTTCTGAACCGGGGTGACCATTTCGAGCTTGTGCCGTTTCCCGGGGAGGCCCAGCTCGGTCCTATTTTCGCCCTGGCCGCCGCCGACTTTGACGGCGATGGGCGGATGGATCTTTACGGGGCTCAGGGTTTTTTCGGACAGGGCTTTGGCGGCACCCGTGATGACGCCGGGGAAGGGGTCTTCCTACTGGCCCAAGGGGAAGGGCGCCTGCGTGCGGTTTCGTCGGCTGCGGCGGGTGCCCGTCTCCTGGGGGAGCAACGAGCCGTCCTGACCGGTGATCTTGACGGCGACGGCCGCCCCGACCTGGTGGTGGGAGTTCACGGTGGTCCGGTCGTCTTGTTGCGCAATGTGACTCGGTGATCCATCCGTCTCCGGGCTGCCCTCTGGCGATGGGTTCTGGTGAACTCCGCCCATGCAGCGAGCGACCCAGCCGGTGGCGTTGACCATTGCCGGATCCGACTCCGGGGGAGGCGCCGGCCTGCAGGCGGATCTGAAGACGTGGGCGGCTCTCGGAGTTCACGGCACCACGGCAGTGACCTGTCTGACGGCGCAGAATCCCGGGGCGGTGACCGCAGTTCACGCGCCGCCGGCGCGGTTTGTGCGCCAGCAACTTGAGGCCGTGACCATCGAGCTGCCGCCGCGGGCGGTGAAGACCGGCATGCTGTACAGCGCGTCCATCATCGCCGAGGTCGCCCGATGGTTCGATCAGCCGGGGCGACCGCCATTGGTGGTGGATCCCGTGATGGTCGCCACCAGCGGCGCCCGGCTGCTGCAGCCTTCGGCCGTCCGGGCCTTGACCGCGCGGTTGCTGCCGCTGGCCTGCCTGATGACTCCGAATGCGGACGAAACCACCCTGTTGACCGGACGCCGACTGCGGGGCCTGGAAGATCTGCGGGACGCCGCCCGGGCATTGCATCGGCGCTTCGGCTGTGCCGCCCTGGTCAAGGGAGGGCATCTGCGCGAGCTGGCACAGGCGACGGACGTGTATTTCGACGGCACCGTCGAGCTGGTGCTTGCCGCGCCGTTCGTCCGGCGCGTGGCCACCCACGGAACCGGTTGCACGTATTCCGCCGCCATCGCCGGCTACCTGGCCCTTGGTCTGCCGTTGCCCGCGGCGGTCGAGATGGCCAAGAACCACATCACCCAGGCCATTGCCCAAAGTGTCCGCGTGGCGGCCCACACCACCCTGAATCCGTTCTGGACCGGGGAGCCGCCGGGATGGCTCAAGACGGAATCTCGTCGGGTCGGAAGAACCGCCTCATCTCGATGACCGCATTGTCCGTAGAGTCCGAGGCATGTGCGATGTTGAGCATATTGGTGGTGCCGAGGTCCCCGCGGATGGTGCCGGGGGGCGCCTTTCGGGAGTCGGTCGGGCCCAGGAGATCCCGGACCCGCGTGATGGCGTGGTCGCCCTCCAGAATCAGGGCCAGGACGGGACGCGAGGCCATGAACGCCACGATCTCCGGGAAGAACGACTTGTCCTTGAGGTGCGCGTAGTGTTCGTCGAGCACCGCCGGGGTCAGCCGGAGCATCTTGGCGGCGACCAGTCGCAGGCCGGCCTTCTCGAATCGGGCGATCACCTCACCGGCGAGGTTCTTTTCCATGCAGTCCGGTTTGCAGAGGATCAACGTACGTTCCATGCGTGGCCCGCGGTTGTGCCGGATCACGGGCGGGACGTAAAGGGGCGAAGCGTGGTCGGCTCCACGGCCCGCGGACGACAACCCGGTTGATTCGAGCGAGGGCGGTACCGGGGGCGGTTGGCGACAGCATTGGAGCGGCGCTCCTTGCCGGGCCTTTCCCAGGGGGCGACTCACCGCAAATGCCCTGCCGTCCAATATGGGATCCAGCGACGTTGCTCCATCCGGTTCCGGATGGGGGCGTTGAGCCAGATCCGGACGGTCTTCCTGGCTCGCGGATTTGCCGGACCCGGGGCGCGGCCGCATCGAGCCGGCAGGGGATGGGTATCGCAGTACGGGCGAGGAATCCGGGGATGAAGGGAGCTGGTGCACGGGGCGGGGGTCGAAACCACGGAAGGGGGTTCTGGGAAGGTGGGCCGTGGTGCGCGATGGTGCATGAATGGGCCGTCATTGTTGGCGATTCTGCGCTTTTGAAAGTCGCGCCTTCCGATGGGGTGGAAGCAGGTTCGTGCAGATTTTGGCGCGTTCCCTGTCCCAAATTGTCACCAACTTTCACGGCGAACCGAACGCGGAGGGAGCCCCCCCCCGGGGGGGGATCGGGTTTCCGTGGCGGGACACCGCGGGTCGATGGATTTGGGCTGGGCAATTATTTCAGCAAAAGCCCCCAAGGATTGGCCCCCGCGGATCACCGCAATCTGCGGCGTAGATGCAGCTGCAGGGCACCGCGGTGCCTCCGCCTTCAAGCCTGGCGGAACCGCGAGCCAGTCGAAGATTGCGCCGACGACGTCGCACGGTCGAAAACTGCCGGTTGTTCGACGACGAGCGGCGCGTTGCGCTTTACCTCGACCCCATCCGTCCGCAATCGTCGCGGCATGTCCCTCGGTGAAGCCGACACCCGAGCCAAACTGATTGACCCCAAAATTCGCGAACGGGGTTGGACGGAGGATCATCTCAAGCGTGAGGTGACCGCCGGCACGGTGGTCATCGTGAACGGCAAGCCGCGGAGAAAACGGCAGGGCCGCATGGACTACACGCTGCGCCTGAAGGTCGAGGGCTTCATCCAGCCGCTCGCCGTCGCGGTCTTGGAGGCCAAAGCCGAGAACCACCCGCCCGCCCACGGCTTGCAGCAGGCCAAGGGCTATCTGGACGCCTGCAAGCGGCTGAACGTCGCGTTCGCCTTCGCCAGCAACGGGCATCTGTTCGTCGAGTTCGACAGCTTCACCGGCCTCACCACCGCGCCGCGGCCGCTGTCGGAGTTTCCCACGACCGACGAACTGCGCGCCCGCTACGAGGCCGGCCGCGGGTTCAAGCTGACCGATGCCGTCGCCAAGCCGCTGCTGACTCCCTACCAAGGCGGCGAAACATCCCGACGCTACTACCAGGACGCCGCGCTGCGGGCCGTGCTAGAAAAGCTGGCGCGCTGCGAGTTGGAGGCAGCCGACAAGCGCGCCCTGCTGTCGCTCGCCACGGGTGCGGGCAAGACGTTCATCGCCGTCCATCTGCTCCGCCGGCTGGCCGACGCGGGCCAGCTTCAGCGGGCGCTGTTCGTCTGCGACCGGGATGCGCTCCGCGGGCAGGGACTCGGGGCGATGATGAACGTGTTTGGCTCCGATGCCGCCGAAGTCTATCGGGACAAGGACGGCAAAAACCACGCTCGCAATGCCCGCATCCATGTCGCCACCTACCAGACGCTCGACCAGGACGGCGCGGGCGGCGCGAACCTCCTCGCCGAGTTCTACCCGGAGAACTACTTCTCCCACATCATCATTGATGAATGCCACCGCTCCGCGTGGACCAAGTGGTTTGAGGTGCTGAAGCGCAATCCGAAGGCCGCCCACATTGGCCTGACGGCCACGCCCCGCCGGCTGCAAGAGCTGACCGGGCGCACCACCAAGCCCGGCTTCGGCGATCCCGGCGAATCGGAGGAGGGCGACGCCCGAATGCTCGCCGACAACCTCAAGTATTTCGGCGAACCCGTTTACGAATACGGCATCGGGCAGGGCATCGAAGACGGCTACCTGGCGGCCTGCGAAATCTTCCGCTTCGACCTGTTCCACGACAACAAGGCCGTCAACGAACGCGACACACCAATCACCAACGCCGAACTCGCCACCAAGACGCTGACCTACGCCGACACCGGCGCGCCCGTGTCAGCCGACTCCATGCGGGATGCCTACGGCGCACCCGACATCGAGGAGCGCATCACCCTCCCCGAACGCGTCGCGACCATGACGCAGGACCTCTTCAACCACCTGCTCGCCACCGGCGGGCCGGAGCAGAAGACCATCCTGTTCTGCGCCCGCGACCGCCACGCCGACGCCGTGGCGACGGCGATGAACAACCTTTACGCGAAATGGTGCGCGGCCAACGGCAAGCTCCGGCTGGACCATTACGCCTTCAAATGCACCGGCAGTGCCGGCGGCGCGGACACGCTCCCCGACCTGGCCGGCTCGCAGAAATCGCACTTCATTGCGACCACGGTGAACCTGCTGGAATACGGCGTGGACGTGCCGTGCGTCCGAAACATCGTCTTCGTCAGATACGTCCGTTCGCCGATCACGTTCTACCAGATGGTCGGGCGTGGCACCCGGCTGGACCCCGCCACCGACAAGCTGATGTTCCGCGTGTATGACTACACCGACGCCACCCGGCTCTTCGGCGAGGCGTTCATCACCAAGGTCAAGCCGCGCGACAGCGACGGACCGGATAATCCGCCGCCCCCACCGGACCCCGTGGTGCAGGTCGAGGGCATCGAGGTGGAGGTGAGACCGGCCGGGCGTTTCATCCTGACGCAGGTGGACGGACGGGCCATGCCGGTGACGGTGGAGGAATACCGCGAACGGATGGCGGCGAAACTGGTCCGGGCCGCCCCGTCGCTCGACGTGTTCCGGAGCCGGTGGGTGCAGCCAGCGGAACGGCGCGACCTGATCGCCGCGCTGCCCGAAGCGGGCCGCTCCGCAATCGTGCTCCAGACGTTGGACGATATGCTGGCTTACGACCTGTTCGACGTGCTGGCGGAGGTCGGTTACGGGCTGGCCCCGCGCACGCGCGTCGAGCGGGCCGACGCATTCAACTTCAAGCACGCCGCCTGGCTGCGCAGCCTGCCGCCGCCCGCCGCTGGCACGCTCCGTGCCGTGGCCCAGCAGTTCGCCCGCGCCGGCACCGACGGACTGGAAAGTCGCGAGCTGTGGGAACTGCCCGAAGTGCGCCGGGAAGGCGGCCTGGCCGCCCTGCGGACGCTGGGCAAACCGTCGGCGGTGTTGCTCGACGCCAAGGAACGGATGTTCGCCGCATGATTGCGAGCGCGGACGGATGCCCGGCTGGTTGGGTGGTGGCGATAACGGAACATTGGCCCGCCCTCGCGCCGCCTCACCTCGCGGTTTGCCGCGACTTCGCGACGGTGCTCGCGGTGACGGCTGGCTGTGCCGTCGTGGTGGTGGACATCCCCATCGGCCTGCCGGCCGACGGTCAGAGCCGCACTTGCGACGAACGGGCGAAGCAGGAACTCGGCGCGAAAGCGTCGAGCGTCTTCTACGCGCCACCTCGCAGCTTGTTGACCTCAACAACGCACAAGGACTTCAGCGACCGGCACAGGGGGCAGTTCAACGGCGATGGCATTTCGATACAGGCGTTCGGCCTCGTGGAGAAGCTGCGCGAGTTGGAGGTGGTGATGACCCCGGCGTGGCAAACTCGGGTGCGTGAGTTCCACCCCGAGCTGGTGTGGCAACGGCTCGCCGGGCGACCGCTGCCGAAGAAGAGGGAACGTGAAGGACGTGAAGCCCGATGGGACTTGCTCCGTTCTCTGGTTGCTGGACGCGAGGAATTGACCGCATGGCGCAAGCGGGCCGGCAGCGCCCTCAAGGAAGATGACCTGCTGGATGCGCTGGTGGGGCTGGACTTGGGGCACCGGCTGGCCACCAATCCGGCGCGGGCAACCTGTTTGCCCGGGAACCCGCCGCGGGATGAACGCGGCTTGCGGATGGAGATTTGGTTTTGAACGACACGACGACAACGCGGGAACTGCCGAAGGGGTGGCGGTGGGTGAGGCTAGGCGAGGTTGCCGGCATCACGGGCGGAATCCAGAAGACGCCCGAACGCGCGCCCGTAAAGCTCCACAAGTCGTTCCTCACAGTGCGGAACGTCCGGCACGGTTCACTCGATTTGTCGGTGGTTGAACGCTTCGAGGTCACGCCAAAGGAATTTGAACGGTGCCGGTTGCAAGCAGGCGACTTGCTTCTCGTTGAAGGCAACGGCAGCAAAGACCACATCGGCCGAAACGCGGTCTTCCAAGAAGATGGCGAGTGGATTCACCAAAACCACATCATCCGGGTCCGCCTGCCGGCGGAGTCGTTCTCACCGGAGTTCATCAGCCACTTCCTGAGCAGCAACGCAGGCCGGGCATTGCTGTTGGAAAAGGCGCAGACCACTACCGGGCTTTACACGTTGAGCACGGGCAAAGTCGCCGCGCTTGAGGTTCCAGTTCCACCGCCGGCGGAGCAGCGGCGAATTGCGGGGGTGTTGCGGGAGCAGATGGGGGCGGTGGCGCGGGCGCGGGCCGCATTGGAAGCCCAACTGGCCGCCGCCGAAGCCCTGCCCGCCGCCCACCTCTGCGCCGTTTTCCAAAGCCCCCAAGCCCAACGCTGGCCTCGGAAGCGGTTGGAAGAAGTGGCGGAATTGCTGCCGTCCAAGTCTGTTGCTTCAGATGGGGACACGGAAGTTCGTGCCATAACGACCGCCTGCTTGACCGAGACAGGTTTCCGGGCGGGCGGCATCAAGACTTCACGAATGCGTCGCGATGATGTCGCAGCCAGCACCGTCAAACCCGGCGAAGTGCTGGTGGCTCGCAGCAACACCCCGGATTTAGTCGGGCGAGTAGCGATGTTCACCGGAGAAGAGGCCGGCATCGTGGCCTCCGACCTGACGATTCGCATCTGGCCGGCAGACGCCGACTTCGGCCAGTTCCTGACCCGGTATCTGTCTTTCCTCTACCTCAGCGGCTACTGGAAGGAGCGAGCCGGCGGCGCGAGCGGTTCGATGAAGAAGATTACCCGCAGCCAGATTGAGAGCGAGCCCGTGCCCTACCCGCCATCGGGCGAGCAACGCGCCATCGCCGCCCGTCTCGCCACCGACCTCGCAACGGTCACGCGCCTGCGCCTGGCCCTGGCGGACCAACTGGCAGCCGTGGAGCGCCTGCCCGCCGCCCTGCTCCGCCGCGCCTTCGCCGGGGAGGTGTGAGGTCGCTTCCGCCCCGGATTTCCCTTTGGTGAAGCATCCCCGGCGGTGTAACTTCCCGGCGTCAACATCAACGCTGCAAAACGCTCTGCCCCCATGCCCGCCACCGGCCCAGCCAGCCCGCTTCCGGGCCTGTTTCACCGGCTGAAACGGGTGGGCTACGATGACGCGTTTCTCCGGCGCGCGGTGTTGCCCGACTGGTGGGATGATTCGCTGGCGGATAACCCCGCTTCGTGGGCGCAAATTCAGCTTCGGATTGCCCAACGCCTGAGCCTGCCGCTGGGCGACCTGGTGGACGCTTCCAAGGCATTGTCGCTGCCGGACGTCAGCGGCATCCGCCTGAAGCGGGCGAAGAGGGGAACCGCCCGCGAGGATTTGGCGGCCGGCATGGTGGCGGCCCGTAACGCGGTTCGGTTGGTGGTGCCGCACCTGCAAAATCTCTCCCCGCTGCCGGCCAACCTGACCGCCGCCGCGCTGCGCAAGTGGGTGCTGGAGCGCAATCCCACGGTGGACTTGGGCGGCCTGCTGGAGGCGTGCTGGGCGCACGGCATCGCCGTGTTTCATTTCGCTCCGTTGCCCACTGAGGCCAAGAAGTTTGCCGGCATGGCGTATTACGAAGGCGACCGGCCGGTGATCGTGCTGGCCTCCGGCTACGACGAGCCGGCACGGCTGGCATTCCACCTGGCGCACGAGGTCGCCCACGTCATCCGCGGGCACGTCAAGCCGGGCGGCGCGATCCTCTGCGAGGCCAGCTTTGAGGGAGCGAACGAAGACGAGGACGAGCGGGAGGCGGATGGCGATGCCCTGGAACTGCTCACCGGACGCCGGAACCCGCAATTGAACCCGATCTACGGCCTGACCGCGCCCAAGTTGAAAGCGGAAGCGCTGCGCGAGGGGAAACGCTCGGGGATTCATGCCGGAACGTTGGCGCTGATTTACGGCAAGACGGCCGAGCGGATGCCCGTGGCGGTGAATGCGCTGAAGCTGATGAACATGAACGCGGGAGCGCGAGCGATCATCGCCGGGGCGCTGGGGCGACGCCTGTATGGGAACGACGCCACCACCGCCGCGGCCGACTTGCCCGGAGCCGTGGTGGAATTGCTGCCCCTGTTCGGCCTCGACTGCCCCGCGTAGCCATGAGCCAGCGGCGTCTGCTCATCGACAACGACGCCTTCATCCTACTGGCCGGGGCCGGCTATCTTCAAACCGGCGTCGAGGTGCTGGGATTTGCCTTCGAGGACGCCCGCCGCCTGGACTCATTGGAATTCATGCTCCGCAAGCAGGCCAAGTGTCTGCTGAAGTATTTCGCCGAAGTCCGCAATCGCGCCTTGGAGCAATGTAGCCGGGTGCCCGGCCTCAACGAACGGCCGGCCGTCACGGTCTTGGCCCAGTTCGCCGAGGTTCCGAACATGGACGACGGGGAAGCCTTGCTATACGGCCTAGCCGCCGAGCTACCGCTGCACTATCTGGCCTCCAACGACAAACAGGCGATGGTGGCGGTGGCGACCGATCCCCGGCTGACAGCGATCCGCGCGGCGGTTGCGGGCAAGGTCATCTGCGTCGAGGCGGTCACGAGGCTGCTGATTGCGGCGGACGGAGCCGGGGCGGTGGCCGAGCGTTTTGGCGGTTTGAACTGCTCGGATAAACGGCTCGCGAGCATTCTTTCCCCGGCGACCACCGGACGGCCGGAAGATTGTCTCACCGCAGCGGACTCAAACTTAGAGAGCTTGCGCCGACAGCTTGGGACCGACTTTCTTTTCCAGCCATGAGTTCCGCCGAAATGCCGGCTTCCAAGGGCAACAAACGCCACGCCACGCCGCAATCGCTGAACGCGGCGGTGAAGGGCATCTGCGACATAATGCGGCGCTCGAACTGCGCCGGGGCGCTGCAATACGTGCCGGAGCTGACGTGGATCCTGTTCCTGCGGATTCTCGACGAGCGGGAGGCGCACGAGGCGGAGGCGGCCGAAGCGGTGGGCGCGGAATTTGTCCCGACCCTGGGCGCACCCTACCGCTGGCAGGATTGGGCCGCGCCGGGCGGGGCGAAACGCAAGGCGCTGGAGGACGGCAAGCTGGGCGATCTGTTCAACTTCCTGAACGGCGAGTTGCTGCCGCACCTCCGGAAGCTCCGGGACCAACCGGGCGCGACTTCCCGGCAACGGGTGGTCAGCGAGCTGATGTCGGGCGTGGAGCGCACGCGGATTGATACGGAGCGCAACTTCCGCGACGTGCTGGACAAGGTGGATGAAATCCGCGCCGAGGCGGTGGACACAACGCACGTCTTCACGCTGTCGCAGGTTTACGAGGGGTTGCTGCTGAAGATGGGTGAGCGGGGCAATGACGGCGGGCAGTTCTTCACGCCGCGCGAGGTGATCCGGGCGATGATCCGCGTGATTGACCCGCAGATCGGCGAAACGATTTACGACCCCGGCTGCGGGACGGGCGGTTTCCTGGCGCAGTCCTTCGAGCACATGGCGGGGCCGAACAATGAGCGCATCCAGACGGGTGAGCAGTTGGAGACGCTGAGGCAGCGGACGTTTTACGGACGGGAGAAGGACAATGCGGTGTATCCCATCGCGCTGGCGAACTTGGTGCTGCATGGCATCGACGAGCCGCACATCTGGCACGGGAACACGCTCACCGGGCAGGAGACTTACGGCGGACTGTTCGAGAGCAGCCCGGCCCTGTTTGACGTGGTGATGTCGAACCCGCCTTTCGGCGGCAAGGAAGGAGCCGGTGCGCAGACCCGCTTTGCCTACCGGACCGGAGCGACGCAGGTGCTTTTTCTTCAGCACATCCTGAACTCAATGGCGCCGACGGGGCGCTGCGGGTTGGTGATCGACGAAGGCGTGCTGTTCCGCACCAACGAGCGGGCCTTCGTGGACACGAAGCGGAAGCTGCTCAACGAATGCGACCTGTGGTGCATCGTGAGCCTGCCGGGCGGGGTGTTCTCCGCCGCGGGTGCCGGCGTGAAGACGAACCTGCTTTTCTTTACGCGGGGCAAATCCACGGAGCGCATCTGGTATTTCGACCTGTCGGACCAGAAGACGGGCAAGAAGACGCCGTTCACGCTGGAGAAGTTCGCGGACTTTTTCCGGCTGCTTCCGTCCCGCGGCGACAGCGAACGAAGCTGGACCGTGGACATCGCCGCCCGCCGGCAACAGGCCAAGGTCGACGCCGACGCAATCCGGGCGCAGGCCGCCAAGCCGGCGGCCGAACTGGCGAGGCTGGAGGATGAACTCAAGGCGGCGAAGAAGGCCAAGCGGTCCGAGCCGGAGCTGGCGGCCCTGAAGGAACGGGCCGGCGTGCTCGCGCGCGAGGTCAACGAGCTGAACGGCAAGGCGCAAGCGGTGGAGGATGCCGCCTTTGACCTGAAGGCCGTGAACCCCAACGCCAAGAGCATGGCGGACACACGCACGCCCGGCGAATTGCTGGAATTCATCGCCAGCAAGGGCAAGGAAGTAGAGGCGGCCTTGGCCCAACTACGGGAGGCCGCCGGCAATAGCTCGCCGAATGCGACCGCTTAAAAGGGTGACGGGAGAAAAGTTGGAGCCAACCAAAGCAAGGCGAGGAAAGTTACCCCCACTTAAACACGCGCGGGGGCGAAACGCCGGGGTGAAACCAAGCGGCGGGCCGGCGGCAATGGGTTGCCGGCGGGAGAAACCGTTCACAAATAGGGCCGAAGGGCCTCCACGGCGCCGCGCTGGGTGTCCTGGCGCGGCCATCACGCCAGGGGCAGGAGCCAGCGGTAGGTGGTCGCACGACCGGGCTTGCCGGCGGCGCGTTTGGTGCCGGGAACGGCCACTTCCAGCACGGCCAGCTTCCGCAGTTTGTCGAGCAGGCGGTGAGCCTCCATGGAGCGAACATCCAGCCGAAGGGCCAACTGATCGGAACTGAGGAAGAAGGTGGCCCGCTCGGCAGGTGGTTCCGACCGCGCGGCGAGATCGCGGCAGATGCGGTAGGTGTCGCGCTGGTCTTCGGGGAGGCTCCGGTAGAGCGCGGCCTCGTCGGCAGGCAGGGAGGCGAGATACGTCTCCCGGACGCCGGCCAGCATGGCTTCGGCCTGCTGCCGGTGTTGGGCCAGCGAATCACGGTAGAGCGGCGCGTGGCGTTCGTAGAAATGGCACACGAGCGGCACGACGAACTGCCGGGCGACGGCGCGGTAGAGAAAGGGCACGGCCTCGACAATGACCGCGTTGCGCTCATGGGGCCGGGCTTCGTAATGGCGGTCGAGCATCTGCGCGTAGAGCTGGGCCAAGCCGGGCGACTTGCGCTCCAGGCGGGCACGGGCGGAGCTTTCAGCCTGCTGGTGCTCCAACAGTTGGGCCGCGGTCACGCGAGGCGGAGCCGCCTGCGGAGCCAGCGCGGGAGCCAGAGAAGTTGGGCGATCCCCTTCCCCTTGTGATTCGTCGTCCATGTTGTGCAGAGGTGCAGAAGTGCAGACAGGCAGAGGTGCAGAGGTGCACTCCGGCAGAGCGGCAGACGAATGTGGAGGTGGTTGGGGAGTTCTCCCGCCCTTCAGTCGTTTAAGCTGCACACCGGCCGGCCAGTGGATGTCCTCGAAGGCGAGTTCAACGGGCGGGCCGCCGGTCCGGCGGTATTTGCAACCCGAGGGGTGAAGCCCGGCGATGATGGTATAGCCCCCGGTGGCGCGCCATTCGCCGACCGCTTCCTTGCCGCGGACCAGCCGGCCGAGCGGGGGATAGTCGCCGCGGAGACGCACCCAGACGTTGCCGCCACGGGCGCCGCGGGAAATCAGGGTGCCCGTGAGGGCGGGGTTCGCCGCCAGGAAGCGTTCCAGCCATTCGTCGGAGTCGAGATCGACCGAGCAAAGGTGATTTGAGGTGGGGCCGAGCAGGACGCCTAAGCTGGGGCTGGCGTCGGAGAACCGGCGGCGGAATTTCGGCGAATCGGTCTGCGCGCGGGTTAGCTTGCGCCATCCGGTCAGCACGGGCGTCTTGTCCCGGCGGACGGGGAAGATCACGGCGCCGAGTTCAGCGGCCAACTGCTGGGCCAAGATCGCGGACGGGTGCATGGGCGGCATTCCACGACGGGAAGTCAAAAGCCGGGGACGGGCTACCGAGCAGCGATGCGGTAGCGCTCCCGGATGTGAGCCAGGAGGTCGCCGCGCTGGAACCGCACCAGCTTGCGCCCCAGCTTGAGGTAAGGGACCGCGCGACGGGCCATGAGGCCGTCGAGGGTCCGCACCGAGATGCCGAGCAGATGGGCCGCTTCCGGCTTGCTGAGGAGGTCGTCCGCGCCACTGGTGACCGCCGGCGCAGTTGGCGGATTCGTGTCTATGTCGTGCATGTAGGTGCCTTTCGGGTGCTATATGCACGATGACGCCGCCGCGGTCGTAGGGGGATTTGGAAGGCACCTCTCCCCCCTACCTTCCGAATTAGGATGGAGTCGGCTGGATGAGTGCCTGCATGTCCATCCGCGGGAAAGTGGCCTGAATGAGAGTATCAACGTAGGCAACCCAGCGAGGAATATGGCGGCTGGAATTCTGTTCCGCTTTGTAGGCGTGGTTGAAGTTCCGCTTTGCGTGCTCAAACGCCTCATGGTCCGACGGTGGAGCGGTTGCGGGTGGCGGGATCAATTGGCCGTTGCGAAGCCACCGGGCTCGGTCGGCGTCGGTAAAGCTGGCCGCGGCGAACCGTGTGGCGGAAATGTTGGACCGGAGGTAGTCGCTGATCGCTTGGCCGCGGCCCGTGGCACCAGGAAGCCGGCGGGCTTCGACGCCCAGGAAGACTTCCCAACAGCGAGGCGTGCCCAGCAAATCGCGAGCTTCGGGCAATCCGGCCAAAAGCTGCCGTTTGAGGTGGGCGAGGACAGGCCCCACGTCTTCCCGCGTCAGCAGGTGGGGCAACGCGAACACGCGATGGCGGGCCAGATCGTCGAACAGGAAGAGCCGATGCTCCTCCGCTTCGGTCAGGCTGAACCCGACCTGCGGGACGCTGCGAAATGAGTTTCCGCCCCGAGTGGGAACGGGCGGACAAACCGTCTCGCTCTCGCCTCGTCGAACACGGTCCAAGTCGCCGACCAAATCGCCCACGAGCCGGTTGGCAGCCTTGACCGCCTTGGAGGCACGGGCCGCAAGGGTGGCGAGATTCCAGTCACGGAAAAAGTCGGTTTCGGCGACTCGCCCCTCCCCACAAAGGCGAGCCCATTGCGCACCGAAGGTCCGCCGGAAGCCAACCGGCGTGTCCGGCCAGGGGGTGTCGAGGGTGAAGCGCCGCCCGGCGGTGTGGTAGGCCGTCCACTCCGCGATTTCATCGCGGCAGGAGGGTTGCAGGCGGGGCTCGTCCGAGGTGAGCGTCTCGATCTCTGGTCCCAAACAGATCGGCCAGCCGTGGGCGTTGGCCCGGCTCTCGGCCGGGTCCATGCCGTCGGACGCAGTCGGGATTTGCGACGCAAAGAAGATCCAGGGTGTTTCCGGGGACTCTTGAGGATGGCGGCCCCAACCGATTCCGACGGTATCAATCGGGACCACCTTCCCCGCGGCAAGCTCGGCTTCCCGTCCGGGTTCGCAGGCGATCACGCGGCGAATGAACAGGGGCGGAAACGCCAGCCAACGCAGGGCAGTTTCGGAACAAGGATTGTGTCGTTCTACGCGGGACAGAACCCGGTGAGCGCAGCCGGTCGCCCGGTTCCACTGCTTGGGGTCGCCACCCTGGCGGACGGACTCCAATGACATGAGGAATTTCGCCGCGCGCTGGAACCGCGAATTGCGCCGCAGAAGTTCCCACAGCTTGGCGGGCGGCGTGTCGGGCACGTAAGGCCCGGTTGCTTCGCCGAGGCTTTGACCTGGCTCACCTTCCACGAAGCTGTTCTGCCAACGCGACCGCCGGGGTCAAGCGGCTTTGACCGGCAGCGGGATGACGTTGTCGGCGGGAACCGGCGGCAGGAGGCTGAACCACGCCTCGGCCTGTTCGCGGGTGGCAAGCTGGAGGTAGTGTTTCACGATCATCTGCGGGCTGTTGCCCATTTCGAGCGACACGCGGGGGATGTCACCGGTCAAAGCGACGCGAAAGGTGCCGAAGCTGTGCCGGAGCCCATTCTCCCGCCACCGGACTGTGGCCGCCTCACCCCGGGCCACCCGGGCGGCATTCACCGGCGCAAGTATCCGGCGGGTAATGATGTCCTCCCGGTCGGTCGGGCAGATCGGGCCAGCGGCGCGCCAGTGTGGGGCCATCCATGCCTTCGCCGCGGCGCACAGGGGCACCAGTCGCCGCGACGGGGTGCGCCCCTTGCGCGTGATGACGGCGAGGTGGTTGCCCTCGGGCGTGACGTGGCTCCAGTCGGCCCGGGTGACCTCGCTGGTCCGCATGCCGCAGAAGCCGGCGAGCACGAGGAACGGCACAAATTCGGCCGGGGCATGCTCCAGCAGTTCGCGGAATTCCGCCGGGGTCCAGGTCAGCGTCGCGGGCGGTTCGGCCTTGGGCCGTTGCACGGCGGCGATTTCGTCGAGCAGGTCGCGCGGCGCCTTCCGGAGCTTCACGCAGTAGCGAATAAAGGAGCCGATGCAGGTGATTTCGTTGACCCGGGACCGGGCGGACACGCCGAGGGTGTCCAGAAAGCGCTCAAAGAGGGCGGTGGTAATGGTGCCAACGGGGCATTGAAAGGCTTGGGCGAACCGGCCGAGGCGGAAGCGGAGGTCCTTGAGGTGGCGCTCGCTCATGCCGGCCTTGGCCTTGGCCGCGATGAATTCACCGATCAGTTGCTCCACGGCGGCGTCACCGCTCACGGCACCCCGTCGGCGCACGTAGTCGTCCACCGCGGCGGCCAGAGAAACGCCGGCGGGCAGGCGTCGGCAGGCGTCGGCATACTCGGCGACGGCGAGGTTGAGGGGCTTGCCGAGGTCGCGGACGAGTTCAAGGCATTGGACGTAAACCGCGCGGTCGGCCGGGGTGAGCTTGAGGGATTCGTGCTCGGCATTGGCGAGCTTCACGACGGCGGCCTGGGCTTCGGTCCGAGCCTGGTCGAGGTCGGAAAAGCGACGGCGGATGCGCTCGTTGCCGAGGTAGTAGGCAACCGTGAACTGGTCGTAGTCCTTGCCTTTAACCTTCGTCGGTGTGTGGTAGATCTTCACCTCCGCACTGCCATCGCGGATTGAAATCGGGAACTTGTCGCCTTTGCGAGCGGAGCGAGTTGGGGACAGAACCATGGGGCAATTTGTCCCAAATCTGTCCCTAACGAGGCGAGTAGGAAACGTCAAAAGCCACCTAAGTCTTTGACTATCATGGAGAAATAATTGGTGCACGGGGCGGGGGTCGAACCCACAACCTTCGGCTTCGGAGACCGACGCTCTATCCAATTGAGCTACCCGTGCGCAAAACCGATGGGGACGGTAGACAGACCACCCCGGCCCGGCAATGACAATGCCGTCCCCCCGCCTGCCCGCCATGCCTTCCCGCTTCACCGGGTCCGAAGGCACGCCCATCCTCCGACCGTGCGCCGAACGCTCACGTACTCGCCATCGCTCACGATCCCGTTGACCCACGATTGTCCGTGGCGATGCCGGTACTGCGGCTACCGCTCGGACCACGACGGCCTGATCCCGGAGGTGGAGTTCGAGCGCCTGCTCGACCTGGCGGTTCGCCAGGGAGCCACCGAGATCCTGTTCCTTTCCGGGGAGATCCCGGACAGCCTGCCATGGATCCACGAGGAGGTCCGGACCCGGGGGTTCCCCAACTTCATCGAGTTTGCCCGCCACGCCTGCGAGCGGGCCCTGGATCGCGGACTCCTGCCGCACTCGAACCTTGGGGCGCTGTCCGCCCGTCAGCTCGAACGGCTGGCCGGGGTCAACGCCTCCCTCGGGTTGATGCTCGAGAACGTGGATGACGCCTTCAACCGCCGCGTCGCCCCCGAGAAGACCACCGCCGGCCGGCTTCGCACGCTGGAGGCGGCCGGCAGGGCCCGGATCCCCTTCACCAGCGGCATCCTCATCGGACTCGGCGAATCCCATGCATCGCGCCTGCGGTCCCTGGACGCCCTGGCCGAGTCGCATGCCCGGCACGGGCACCTCCAGGAGATCATCCTTCAAAACTACGTGCCCAACGCTGGATCCACCCTGCCGCAGGCGCCCCCACCCCGCCTGGACGATTACCGCGACCTCATCGCGCACTGGCGTCGGATCGCCCCGGATGTCCCGATCCAGATCCCGCCCAACATCAATCCCTTCTGGCGCGAGCTGCTGCCGGTCACGGATGATCTCGGCGGCATTTCCTCGGACGGCGATCTCGTCAATCCCCGCAACCCTTGGGAACCGCCCGCAGCCTACGTGGAGACCTGCCGGGATCAGGGCCTCGCTCTCCGGCATCGGTGGCCGGTTTATGACCGGTTCCTCGAGCGTGGCTGGATTCACGAACGTGTGCTCGCGGTGTTGCGGGAACGCGCCGCCCGAAATCCTGACCTGCGGACCGTCCCGGAGCCAATCCGGGAGACCGGGGTGCGACGGAGACCGTGCGAACTCCTGTCCAAGCCGCTTCAGGGCGGTTCCCTGAGTGTTGGCGAAGCGCTCCAGCTCGCCACACGGGACGGTGCGGGACCCGAGGAACTGGCTGCCGCGGCCGCCGCGTTGAATCAGCGGCTCCATGGCGACCGGGTGAGCTACGTGGTCAATCGCAACGCCAACTTTACGAACGTCTGCATCACCCACTGCAGCTTTTGCGGCTTTTACCGTCCCCCAGGGCATCCGGAGGCCTACACACGAAGCCTTGAGGCCGTGGTGGAGCGGATTGCGGCAACTCCG
Source organism: Verrucomicrobiia bacterium (assembly GCA_019634635.1). Classification (NCBI taxonomy): domain Bacteria; kingdom Pseudomonadati; phylum Verrucomicrobiota; class Verrucomicrobiia; species Verrucomicrobiia bacterium. The sequence goes on along the minus strand of JAHCBB010000007.1, from coordinate 43,543 downwards.
TGGGTGACGGAGGTCTGCCTGCAGGGAGGGATCCATCCGGACCTCGGGTTCGACTACTACCGGGACCTTCTGACTGCCATCAAGCGCGCCTTCCCCTGGATGCATCTGCATGCGTATTCGCCCATGGAGATTCATTCCCTGCGCCGGAAGACCGGATGGAGCCTCGAGCGGATCTTCGGGAAATTGATCGAAGCCGGCCTTGGATCCGTTCCCGGAACCGCGGCCGAAATCCTCGACGACTCGCTGCGGGACCAGCTGTCGCCCGACAAGCTGCGCACCGCGGACTGGGTCGAGATCATCACCGCCGCCCACCGTTGCGGCCTGCGCTCAACGGCGACGGTGATGTTTGGCCATCGGGAGTCCTGGAGCGACCTGGTGCGTCACCTGGATCTCCTGCGGCACCTCCAGCGGCAGACCGGGGGATTCACCGAGTTTGTGCCCCTGGCATTTGTGCCCCAACGCAACCGGCTCGGGGTCGAACTGGCCCGGGAGCAGGGGGGCGACCGCGGGTCGGTGGCGGCGTCGGGACGTGCGCGGCTGTCCGTACTGTACCCGCTGGCCCGACTGTTTTTCAGGGAGGAGATCCCCAACCTGCAGACGAGTTGGGTGAAACTCGGACCCGAGGTGGCGGCGATGATGCTCCACCGGGGATGCAACGACTTCGGCGGCACGCTTTACGAGGAGAGCATCACCCGCGAAAGCGGCGGACCCCACGGGGAATGCCTGACGCCCGAACAGATTGAATCCGCCATCCGCGGTGCCCGCAGAAGTCCCTGGCAACGCACCACGCTATACGGCCAGGCGACGCCGCGGTTGGCGGCCGGTCACCCCGTGCCGGACCCCCACGCCCGGATGTGCGGCAGCGCGCGGTAGAGAATGCCATGGTACAAGACCCGCGGCAGGAGACGCCGGAGGAGGGCAAACACATGGGCATCGGGCGTGGCGTACACGCGGAGTGGCGGACGCCTCCGCCACAACGTGCGCTCGACGCAGCGGGCGACCCGTTCCGGCGTGGATGGGGCCCGTTCCATCATCCACTCGATGAAGTCCGCCATGCTCAGATAGTGCTCATGGTACGGGTCCCCGGCGTCCATGGCACCCCGGAAGCTGTGCCGGGTGAACCGGGTTGCGCGAAAGGAGTCGGAACGGATGAACCCCGGTTCAACCAGGGTGGCCGAGATGTTCCAGGGCCGCACCTCATACCAGAGCGCCTCCGTGGCGCCCTCGAGGGCAAACTTGGCGGCGCTGTACAGTGACATCGTCGGCATGGCCATCATGCCACCGACCGACGAGATGTTGACGATCCGGCCGGACCGCCGGGCCCGCATTGCGGGCAGGGCGAGCCGGGTGAGCTCCATCGGAGCGCGGACATCCACCTCCATGATCTCCTCCCAGGCTGCCGTGTCCCAATGTTCGACCACCGTGCGGTAGGCGATGCCGGCGTTGTTCACGAGGGCGTCCACACCGCCCCAGCGGCGGTGGAGTTCCTCCATCAGTGCCTCGCGCTCCGACGCCACGGCCACGTCCAGGGGCCTGAGGGCGAGTGTGTCGGATTCCTCCAGCCCGGCACGGGCGAACCGTGGGAACGACTCGCTCCGGGCGGTCAGAACCAGGCGGCATGCCCGGGTCGCCAGCCGCCGCGCGATCGCGAGGCCGAGTCCGGTGCTGGCGCCGGTGACCACCACGAGGGGGCGGTGGGGGGCGTTCATGGCCTTCGAATCGTGCTGCGGGGACAGTGGCCACGCTCGGGCCAAAGGTATCCGCACGTCAAGCCGGCGGTCTGCCGTCCGGCGGCGGTCATTTTTTCCTTCCCGGCGCGGGGCACCCCCGGGAGCCTGAGAGCCCATGAAGTACATCTTCGTCACCGGCGGTGTGGTGAGCTCCCTGGGCAAGGGGTTGACCGCCGCATCGCTGGGAACGCTGCTGGAGAACCGCGGGCTCAAGGTGACGCTGCAGAAGTTCGATCCGTATCTCAACGTGGATCCCGGCACGATGAGCCCCTACCAGCACGGAGAAGTGTACGTGCTCGACGACGGGGCGGAGACCGATCTCGATCTGGGCCACTACGAGCGGTTCACCAGCACCAAGCTCAGCCGCCGCAACTCCACCACCAGCGGCCAGGTGTACCAGCAGGTCCTCGATAACGAGCGCGAGGGGGTGTATCTGGGCAAGACCGTCCAGGTGATCCCCCATGTGACCGACGAGATCCAGCGCCGGATCACGCTGCTGGCCGACGAGGCGAAGGCGGACGTGATCATCACCGAGATCGGCGGCACGGTGGGCGACATCGAGGGCCTGCCGTTCCTGGAGGCCATTCGCGAGTTCGCCCTTGATGTCGGCCCGCACAACGTGTGCTTCATCCATGTCACCTACGTCCCGTTCATCAAGGCGGCCGGCGAGCTCAAGACCAAGCCCACCCAGCAGAGCGTCGCCAAGCTCCGCGAAATCGGTCTCGCCCCAAACCTGCTGGTGTGCCGGTGTGAACAGCCGTTGAACAAGGAGATCCGGCAGAAGCTGAGCCTGTTCTGCAACGTGCCCTTCGAGGCGGTGATCGAGGAGAAGGACGTGGATCACTCCATCTACGAGGTGCCCCTGATGTTGCAGCGGGAACGGATGGACGACCTGGTCTGCCGCCACCTGCAACTCGACACCCCCCCTGCGAACATGGCGCACTGGCAGGACATCATCCGCCGCCTGATTGCCCCGCAGCACCGGGTGCGGATCGGCGTGGTGGGCAAGTACATCGAGCTGCAGGATGCCTACAAGTCGGTGTATGAGGCGCTCAAGCACGGCGGGGTCGCCAATGATTGCGGCGTGCAGATCGAGCACATCGAGGCCGAGGACGTCGAGAAACCGGGTGGTGAGAAGCTCTTCAAGGATCTGGGGGGCATCCTGGTGCCGGGGGGATTTGGTGAGCGGGGCATCGAGGGAAAGATCAAGGCGGCGCAGTTCGCCCGGGAGGCGCGGTTGCCCTACTTGGGCCTCTGCCTGGGCATGCAGATCGCCACGATCGAGTTCGCCCGAAACGTCCTGGGTCTCGCCGGTGCGCACTCCACCGAGTTCGACCCGCTAACGCCGCACCCGGTGATCCACCTCCAGGAAACGCAGCGCCATGTGAAGCGCAAGGGCGGCTCGATGCGCCTGGGGGCGCAGGAATGCCAGCTGCGGATGGGTTCGCTGGCGCAGCGGCTTTACGGGGCCTTCACCATCAGCGAACGCCACCGGCACCGGTATGAGTTCAACAATGCCTATCGCCCGAGGTTCGAGGCGGCGGGGTTCGCCATCAGCGGCACCACCCCGGACCAGCAGTTGGTCGAGATCATTGAGGTCACCGACCATCCGTTCTTCGTCGCCTGCCAGTTTCACCCCGAATTCCTGAGCAAGCCCAACCTGCCCCACCCGTTGTTCCGGGGATTCATCACGGCCGCCCATGAGCGTCTGCACCACAAGCCGCTGTACCCTCCCGTCAGTTGACGGTGCCGCTGCCCTTCACATCCACGCAGCTGACCTCCCCTTTGGAGTTGCGGGTGTAGAGTCGTCCGTTGGCCAGCACCGGAGCCGACCAGACCCGCCCGCCCGAGACCTGTGCCCGGGCCAGTTCCTGATAGGCCTCCGGGTTTGCCGCAACGATGATCAATTCACCATTGCCGGCCACCCAGATCAACTTGCCGTCCGCAGCCATGAGGTTGCCCATGGACGCCTTGGGCGAGCTCCACTTCAGGGCACCCGTTCCGGGGTCCAGACAGCGGAGGTAGCTCGGGTCATCCCCGTTGCCCGTCACGCCATAGATGTAGCCGTTGTAATACACAGGCGTGGACAACTGGCTCGCCAAGTCCCGTGTCTGCCAGACCTTTCGCAGACCGGAACCGTCGGCGCGCACCAGCGCGGCGGAGGCGCCGGTTCCCGGCTTCTCCTGGAATTTGTAGCCGCTGGTGATGAGGAGATCGTTGCCGACGGCGACGGGATCCGGGGCATTGACGTCATACTGGGTCTCCCACGGGAAGCTGGCGAGGGATCGTCCGTCGGCCGGATCCAGAATGACCAGCGACTTCGCTGCGAACACCGCCAGTGCCCGGTTTCCGGCGAACGTCACCGGGGTGAAGCTGGAGTAGCCGGAGGCCGCCGTCCCGGAAACCCAGAGGCGCTCCCCGGTCCGTCGGTTCAGGGACAGTCCGTGGGACCCGGCATTGAACAGCACCGCCTCGCCGTCCACAAACGGAGAACCGGAAAATCCCCATTCCGAATCGGTCAACCCAAACTCCTGCTTCACGTTGCGGCGCCAGATCTCGCGTCCGGTCGCGGCGTCCAGGCAGAACACATCGCCCTGCTTGCTGATGGAATACACAACGTCGTCCGCAACGGTTGGCGTCGCGCTGGGTCCCCCCTCGTAGTATTTCGGATCCAGCTTCTGGGGGTAGGAAAACTTCCAGATCTCCTTTCCGGTGCCGGCATCAAAACAGTACAGCGTGTCCGTATTGGCCGCGTTGCCCAGCGTGTACACCCGGCCGCCGGAGACGCTCACCGTCGAGTAGCCAGTGCCGACCGATTGCTTCCAGAGCCGCTTCGGCTCTCCACTGGGCCATGCCCCCAGCCAGTTCTTCTCTTCCGAGATTCCGTTGTGTGAGGGTCCGCGGAAGAACGGCCAGTCGCCTGCCAGGGCGATCGCGACCGCCGGCAAGCCCACCAACCCGGTCAAAAATGCGGTCTTCAGCTTCACGCAGGAATCGTACCGCCGACCCGGACACCGTCAACGACCGGCCTGCGCCGAGTGCCTCGTCCTCCGCAGGACGTCGGGTGCTCGGCATGCGGCGGCGTGCTTGATCCCGCACGGTCGCAGAGCTCCGGAGCCTTCTCGAAAAGCTCCGGCTTGCCCGGTCTCAGGGCGTCGTGCCGTCCTCGGATCTCCAGTGGTCCCTCCTACAAGAACTGGTGAATCTCATCCTGAAACTGGTTTGGAAGGTGCATCTGCTGCAGGGCAGGCCGCTGCCGCAGATCCCCGAGGATCCTCCCCCAACGGCCTGACGCTGCGCCCCACACCCTCCGTCAGTGGGACGCGGGCGCACCGTCCGATGGGTTGCCCCGGAGGCTCCGATGGCCTCAGGCTCGCCGCAGGTCCTGCATGCGGCTTCCCCATCCCTTACCCCTCGGTGTGATGCGGTGGCCCGCCGTCCGATGGCTGGCAGCCGCCCTGCTCCTGGCATCCGTTGGCATGGCCGATACCGTGGTCCTCAAGACTGGCGAGCGGTTTGAAGGAACGGTGGTGCGGGAAGGGACCCTGGAGCTGGTGCTCGACTCGACCGATCACGGCCGCTTGACGATTCCCATGGCGTCGGTGGCGACCGTCACCCGCGATGAACGGCAAGACGGCCCCCTCCACCCGGAGGACTCGGATCGTCAGGACCTGGAGTCCTTGTTTGAGACGAGCATCCCCACCCCGTTGACCCGGCCGCCGCCGGTCCCGGATCTGCTGCCGCTGTCACCGCGGCCCACCCTGCCCAAGGGCACGAATTTCGTCGCGCGCACCTACTGGGACGGCCGGCTTCGCTACGAGTTCTCCACCCGCATCGTCCTGAACGATCCGATGGTTGCCGACGCCACCTGGGTGGATTCCCGTTTTGGGCTTCGCGGCCGCATTGGTGCGAGGCTGGCCGTGGACGCCGCGGATTTCGCGATCACCTCGGGGGACCTGGACGTGCCGGGCGGAGTCCAACTCCGGACCTTCCAAGTGCTGACACAGGGGGAATTCGGCGTGTGGCTGACCAACCAGTTCGACCTGCAGCTGGGGTTGATCGGCGGGGAATTCTTTCTCAACAAGGCCTACTGGCGGTTCGTGGACCTGCCGCACTTCGGAGACCTCACCATCGGATATCTTACGGGGCCGCAGACCTTGGGGAACCTCGAGGGCTTCGGCAATCGCACCTTCATGGAGCCCTCCGCGGGCACTGCGGCGTTCAGCCCGGGCAACCGGCTGGGCATCGAGTGGCACGACGCCTATCTGGGGGAGCGGATGACGGCCACGGCGGGCCTCTTCTCCATCGGACAGAACCCGGATCTGGACTTCGGCAATGCCTCGCAGGCCCTCGCGCAGCCGATCGTCCGCCTGACGGGTCTGCCCCTGGCCGGGCGGAATCACTGGCTGCATTTGGGCGCCAGCGCGGCCTTTGTCTTCTCGAGCGATGCAGACATTCAGTTCCAGGCCCGCCCGGAAAGCCGGATCGCACCATTCCTGGTCAACACCGGGACCATTGATTCCCGGACCTCGGTGATCGGCGGACTGGAGGCGGTCCATGCGATGGGCCCCATCCTCCTCCAAGCGGAGTATGTCCACGCTGGCGTGTTTCGCGATGGGCAGAGCACGCACTTTGACGGGGGGTACCTGTCGGCCGGGTGGATGCTCACCGGGGAAGCACGTCCCTACAACCGGTTCACCGGATTGCCCACGCGGGTGGAGCCTGCCCACCCGCTGTGGGGGCCGGACAGCGGATGGGGCGCATGGGAAGTGGCGGGACGCCTTTCGCTGCTCGGCCTCAACGATGGAGCGGTGGAGGGCGGCCGGATGCGCATCATCATGGGTGGTCTCAACTGGTACTGGAATCGCTACATCCGGTGGCAGTTGAACGCCGGATACTCCGCAGTCAGCGGCGGTCCCACGCCGGGCGATCTGTTGATTGTCGAGGGGCGGTTCGAAGCCCAGTTCTGAACCGGCTCAAAACCCGTCCATACCGATCACGCGCATCAGCTCCTCGAGGGTTGTCTCCCCGGAAACCACGCGGCGCAGCCCCTTGTTCCAGAGGGTCTGAAGCCCGTCGGCAACCGCAATCTGTTCCAGGTGCCGGGTCGGGCGCCGTTCGAGAATGGCATCCCGGAGATTCTCGCCCATCGTGAGCATCTCGGTCACGGCGACGCGGCCGCTGAATCCCGTGTGGGCGCAGGCGGTGCAACCGGCGCCGCGCTGGAACTGGCTTGCGGCAACCACCGCCTCCGGCAACCGCCGCAGGAGCGCGTCCTCCGGCGCATAAGCCTCGGCGCAGACCGGACAGTTCCGCCGGACGAGTCGCACGCCCATGACCCCGGCAATGGACGACGCGAGCAGGAAGGGCTCGATGCCCATGTTGATCAGCCGGGCGAACACCCCGGGGGTGCTTGCCGCGTGGATGGTGCTGAGCACCAGGTGCCCGGTGAGCCCGGCCTGCACGGCGATATTCGCCGTCTCGGGGTCCCGGATCTCGCCGATCATGATCACCTGGGGGTCCTGCCGCATGAGCGAACGCAAGGCGATCGGGTAGGTGTATTCGCGTGCCGGATTGCACTGGGACTGGGCAATCAACGGCAGGTTGAACTCCACCGGATCCTCGACCGTGGCGATGCTGATGCTGGGGCCTGCGCGCTCGATCAAATGATGCAACGCCGCGTAGATGGCGGTGGTCTTTCCGGAGCCGGTGGGACCGGTGAGAAGGATCAGCCCGGTCGGCTTTGCCAGCAGCTCCTTGAGGGTTTCCAACGTGTCGAGTTCGATGCCGAGCCCGTCGAGTTCAAAGCTGCGTCCGCGCGGATCGAAAATCCGGATGACCACCTTCTCCCCGCGGATTGTCGGGAAGGTGGACACGCGGAGCACGACATTGCCGGCCTCCTCAAACGTGTTGGCCCGACCTTCCTGTGGCAGCGTGGTCTCATGGCCGATCAGGTTGGACATGATCTTGAGCCGGCCCACGATCTTGGGCAGCAGGTCGCTGGGCAGGTGGATCAGTTCGTTCAGGACCCCGCTCAAGCGAATCCGGACCGCCACCGAGCTCTCCCAGGGCTCGATGTGGATGTCGGACGCCCCGGAGCGGACCGCGTCCACGATCACGTGGTCCACGAGTTTCATGATGTCAATCTCCTCGTCGGAGCGACAGGACTGGAGGAACTGGACGGTCTGGGAACTCATGGAGTCGGAATTACTGCGGCGAACGTGGTCGAGGATGTGGATTCGGGGTCGCAAGGCGACAACATTTCGTGCAGCCCCGTTCGCAGGAGATTCGCGGCTTGGGCCGGTCGGCTTCCGGTCCGGAGGTCTTCCGGGGTGGCTGGCGGATCCGGCCGTCGGGCTCACCTGGAAATTCAGGCGCTCTTGTGGCGAATTCGGGAACTTGTGCGACGATCGGCTTCCAAGGAGTTCCAACCAAGAATTTTGCCCGATGGGTTTGTCCACCGCAGTGCCTGCCGATCCTGAAGCCCGGTCGTGCCTTTACGACTGCCGGGTGATGCACCATCGGCTGTCGCCCCGGTCCCACCGGTTTGAATACGGGCTCTTCCTGCTGTCGGTGGACCTGGATGAACTGCCGGTACTGTCCCGACGGCTCCGATTCCTGGGTTGGAACCGGAGGAATCTCTACGAGCTGCGGGACCGGGATCACCTCGAGTACCCGGAGCCGCCCTCGGCGCGCGGCCTCAAGAACTCCGTTCGAGCATGGCTGGCCTCGGAGTCGGTGGCGGTGCCGGAAGATGCGCGAATGACGCTGGTCACCCTGCCGAGGATCGCGGGCTACGTCTTCAATCCGGTCAGCTTCTTTTTTCTGGAAACGCGAGGCGGCGAACCGATCGGGGCGGTGGCTGAGGTGGGCAACACGTTCGGCGAACTGAAGCCGTATTTCATCCCGTCGGACCCCCGGGGCGACGGCCGCTTTTCCCGGGTCGTTCCCAAACAGTTCTACGTGTCGCCCTTCAGCGACCTGGAGGTGCGATTCGACTTCCGGTTGCGTCGCCCGGGTGAACGCCTGGCGATCGTGATCAACGATGTGACGTCCGGGGGGCGGACGCTGCTGGTCAGCACGCTCCGCGGGGACCGGATTCCGCTGACCGACGGGCAGTTGTTGCGCCTGACGCTTCGCCATCCCCTGGTGACGCTCCGCGTGATGACGCTGATCCACTGGCAGGCCTTGCAGCTCTGGCGAAAGAAGCTTCCATGGCACCGCAAGGCGGATGGATTGGAAGCTCAGCGCGGGGTGTTCCGCCCCCACGGGAGCCTTCGCGAGGGTCACCGCCCACCGGCGGCGTCCACCGCAAATCCCTGAATCCGTTTCACGCCCATGAGACCGTGTCCGGCAGCTCCAGATTGCAACGATCACACCCCTCTGCTTCGGACGGCCCGGGTTCGTGTCGCGCCCGTGGAACACGCCCCGTGAACCGCCTCCTGCTCCCGTGAACGAACTCGATTCCAACCCGCTGGCTTTCGCCACCTCCACCGCGGCCGATTCTGATTCCGATTCGATCTCCGGGTCCACAGCCCCGGCGCCCGGGTGGCTCGACCGCTGGTGCGAGGCGCGGGTGCTCGACGCCTTCGCGCGCATGCCCCGGGGGCGGCTTTCGTTGCGCCTTCCCAATGGCACGACGCGCGTCTTTGGCGGGAGCCGTCCGGGACCCGAGGCCGAAATGATCCTCCGGAGGCCGCGGTTTTTCCGCCGCGGCGTGTTTCACGGAGACATCGGATTTGGCGAGGCCTACCAGGATGGAGACTGGGAGACTTCGGACCTCGCGGCCGTGGTCGGCTGGTTCTGCGCCAATGTGGACGTAGCGCCCTGCATGTCCGGATCCGCCGGGCACGATCGCCGCCTCGGCTTCCTGGCGAAGGCCAACCGCCTCCGCCACCTGCTGAACCGCAATTCGCTTCCGGGGTCCCGCCGCAACATCCGCGCCCACTACGACCTGGGGAACGATTTTTACGCGCTCTGGCTCGACCCCACGATGACTTATTCCGCGGCCTTGTTCGAATCCCCGGAGCAGGATCTCGCGGCCGCCCAGGCGGCCAAGTATGAGCGGCTGTGCCGGCAGCTGCGTTTGCGTCCGCAGGATCACGTTCTGGAAATCGGTGGCGGCTGGGGCGGGTTTGCCTGCCACGCCGTGCGGCACCACGGGTGCCGCGTGACCACGGTCACCATCTCCGAGGCGCAGGCGGCGTACGCCGCCGATCGCTTTGTCCGCGAAGGCGTCGCCGAACGGGCCCGTGTCCGGCTGCAGGATTACCGGCACCTCTCGGGACGTTTCGACCACGTCGTCAGCATCGAGATGCTGGAGGCGGTGGGCGACCGTTTCCTGGAGACCTACTTCGGCAAGGTCCAGTCCCTGCTGCACCGGCACGGGCGCTTCGCCGCCCAGTTCATCACCTGCCCGGATGCGCGACACGCCGAACTGCGCCGGGGTGTGGACTGGATCCAGAAGCACATTTTCCCCGGCTCCCTGCTGCTTTCAATGAACCGCGTCGGGCAGGCCATCCAGCGGACCGGCGACCTCTGGCTGGAGGATCTTCATGACTTTGGCAGGGATTACGCCCGAACCCTCAGATGCTGGCGCGACCGCTTCAATTCGCGCCGGGATGAGATTCTGGCCCAGGGGTTTGACGAGCGGTTTCTGCGAACTTGGAACTACTATCTGGCTTACTGCGAGGCGGCCTTCGAGTGGAGGAACATCAGCGTCGTGCAGGCCACCTGGGGGCGGCCCGGCGTGCCCGCGGCAGGACGGTGAAGGCACGAGGGCGGCAGTCGGACTGGTGACGGCCCGATCGCGCCGCATGAGGAGGAGATCATGATCATTGCGCTGCGCTGGGTGTTTGGCGGTGTGCTGGTGGCCATGCTGGCGGTGACCGGTTGGGCCTCGTCGCGGGTCGCACTCTGGAACATCCCGGCGTCCGTGGGCGGACATCCCTGGTTCATCGCCACCTTGTTCGACACCTACTTCGCATTCCTCACCTTCTGGCTGTGGCTGGCCTACAAGGAGCGAACGTGGGCGTCCCGGCTCTCGTGGCTGGTGGCGATCCTCCTGCTCGGCAACATCGCCATGGCCGTCTACCTGCTCCGTCAACTCGCCCTCCTGCCACCGTCTGCTTCACTGGATCAGCTGGTTTCCCGGCGCAACGGGACCGCGTGAAGCCAAGCCATGAACAGCCTGTTTTGGATCCTGCTCGGCCTGTCGTTGGCCTTTGCCGTCGTCGAGATGAGTGCCACGTTCCTTCTCGCGGAACGGTGGCGGAACTACGGCATCGTGGATGCCGTATGGTCGGGCGGATTCGCCGTCATCGCGCTGCTCGCGTTCACTTGGGTGAACCTTTCCGATCTGCCGGCCGCCCTTCGATCCTCGCACAGCCTGCTGACCGCCATGGTGGTCCTCTGGAGCCTCCGTCTGGCACTTCATCTGGCGGTCCGGATCCGGTCGCATCATCCGGTCGAAGACGTCCGGTACGCACAACTGCGGTCCGAGTGGGGTGCCGCAGTTTCCCAGCGCATGTTCGGATTCTATCAACTCCAAGGGGTGTTGCAGGCGGTTCTGGCAACCCCCTGGCTGCTGGTATATGCGAACCCGGGGGGCGCCGCGGCGGCGCCTGGAGCCGCCGCGTGGGCGGGACTCGGGCTGTGGACGGCCGGATGGGTTGGAGAGAGCCTCGCCGACCGGCAATTGTCGCGGTTCCGATCGGATCCGGCGAACCGGGGGAAGGTCTGCCAGTCGGGTCTCTGGCGGTACTCGCGGCACCCCAACTATTTCTTCGAATGGCTGATCTGGCTGGGATACGGCGTGTTCGCCCTCGGAACGCCTTGGGGCTGGGTCGGCATGGTCGCGCCAATGCTGATGGCCCATTTCCTCATCAATGTCACGGGCATCCCGATGACCGAGGCCCTGTCCCTAAAATCCAAGGGTGAGGCCTACCGGGAATACCAGCGCACCACCAGCGCGTTCATCCCGTGGTTCCCCAGGCGCGCCGCTGCGGGCCGGACCACGGCCTCCGCACCCGGCCGCTGAAGCCCGGCCCTTCCTCCCTGCGCCATGATGGACAATCTGTTGACCCGGGACGTCTTCCCCGACTTCGTGCTGCGCGCGGGCATCCGCCACCTGCTCCGGCAACGCCTGCGGCAGGAGCATCGGGGGGACATCGCGGCGCAACGGGCGCACCAGATGCAGCTCATAGCCGGGTTGAGGGAGGCCCCGGTCGCCATCCAGACGGCGGCCGCCAACGAACAGCACTATGAGGTCCCCACCCGCTTTTTTGAGCGCTGCCTCGGCCCGCGGCTCAAGTACAGCGCCTGCCTGTATCCGACCGGAAATGAGACCCTCGCCGAGGCGGAGGAGCTCATGCTGGCATTGACCTGCGAACGGGCTCAGCTTGCGGACGGTCAGGAGGTGTTGGAGCTCGGATGCGGCTGGGGCTCGTTGACGCTCTGGATGGCCGCGCGCTACCCCAACTCACGGATCACCGCCGTCTCCAATTCCCGCAGCCAGCGCGAGCACATCGTGGCCGAGGCAGCGCGGCGGGGATTGGGCAACGTGGAGATCGTGACCTGCGACATGAACGGGTTTGAGCCGGAGGCGGAGGTGTCCGCAAGTTCCGCGGCATCCGCGCACCCGCGGCACTGCAGGGGACGGTTCGACCGGGTGGTCTCCGTCGAGATGTTTGAGCACATGAGGAACTACGAGGTGCTGCTGGCCCGGATCGCGCGCTGGCTGCGGCCGGACGGAAGGCTGTTCGTCCACATTTTCACCCACCGCGAATACGCCTACCCGTTCGAGGCCCGGGAGGCCTCGGACTGGATGGCCCGCCATTTCTTCACCGGCGGGATGATGCCCAGCGACGGCCTCCTGCTGTACTTCCAGCGGGATGTCGAGCTGCTGGAGCACTGGTGTGTCAACGGGCGCCATTATCAGCGGACCGCAGAGGACTGGCTGCGCAACATGGATGCCCATGAGGTCGAGCTGAGACCCCTCCTGGGGGAGACCTATGGACAGGCCGAGGTCACCCGGTGGTGGGTGTACTGGCGGGTGTTCTTCATGGCGTGCGCCGAGCTCTGGGGGTTTCGGGACGGCAACGAATGGTTCGTCTCGCACTACCTCTTCCGGCCGCGTCCGTCCGCAGCCATCGCCTGACCCGTGGACCGCGCCGCGGTCGGTCACATGACCGTCGGGGACTCGATGCCCAGCAACTGGAGTCCATGAGACAGCACGCGGGCCGTGTGGTCGCACAGGGACAATCGCAGGCTTCGCGACGGCTCCTCCGCGCGCAGCACCGGACAGCTCTCATAAAACCGCGAGTAATGCCCCGCGAGCTCGTAAAGATGGTTGCAGAGATAATTCGGACGACATTCTGCGGCCACCGCCTCCAAGGTGGGGCCGTAGAGCAGCAGGTGTTTGAGCAGGGCGAGCTCCCCGGGCGCCGTCGGCACCGCGTGGAGCCAACGACCCGGATCGGCCGCGCCTCCATCGGCAACCACCTTCCGTGCCCGGGTGCACTGATATTGAAGATACGGGGCCGTGTTGCCCGTGAGGGACAGCATCTTGTCCCACGAAAACACGTAATCGCTCTGACGGTTGGGCAGCAGGTCCTGGTATTTGACCGCACCGATGCCGACGATCCGCGCAATCTCGCGCCGGGTGGCTTCCGGCAGATCGGGGCGTTTCCCATCCACCAGTCGTCGCGCCCGATCCTCGGCCTCGTCGAGCAGATCGCCCAGCCGGATCGTGTCGCCCGAACGTGTGCGGAACGGGCGGCCGTCGTCTCCGAGAATCTTGCCAAAGCCGATGTGACGCAGGGAGGTCCGGGCCGCCGCCTCCGGCTGCCAGCGTTCGAAGACCCGGAACAGCTTGCGGAAATGCGGTGCCTGTCGGTCGTCCACGACATAGAGGATTTCGTCCGGCGCCCAGGTGCGCACCCGGTGGTCGAGCGTGGCGAGATCGGTGGTGGTGTAGTTGAATCCGCCATCGCGCTTCCGCACGAGTGCCGGGTCGGCCACCCATTCCCCGTCACGATTCACGAGAAACGGATCCTCCTTCGGAGGCGGCGAACCGTCGCTGAACACGGCCACGGCACCGTCGCTTTCCCGGGCGATGCCCGCGGCGAGCAGCGCCTCCACGATGCCGGGCAGTTGCGGATTGTAGTAGCTCTCGCCAAGGGTGTGGTCGAACCGCACTCCGAGACGGCCGTAGATCAAATCAAACTGATCCTGGGACCGGCGGATCATTTCCCGCCAGATCGCCAGGTTCTCGGGATCCCCTGATTGCAGGGCGACCAGCTCGCGCCGGGCCAGATCCAGTCGCGACGGATCGGCCTCGCCGGCGCTGTTTTCGGCACGATACAGGCGCTCGAGCTCCGCGATCGGGTCGCGTTCGAGGGCCCCGGCATCGAGTTGATGTTTCCAGGCCACCAGCAGCTTGCCGAACTGCGTGCCCCAGTCGCCCAGGTGATTGTCGGTGATCACCCGGTGGCCCAGCGCGCGGAACACGCGGCTCAGGCAGTCCCCCAGGACCGTGGACCGGATGTGGCCCACGTGCATCGGCTTGGCAATGTTTGGCGAGCTGAAATCCACGACGACCGTGCGGGACTTCGCGGTCCGCTCGAAGAAAGTCCCGGCTGCGGCCTCATGAACCGCCGCGACAACGGCCCCGGGTGATAAACGAATGTTTAGGAATCCGGGACCGGCAACCTCGACTTGGAGCCCGGATTCCACCGGGAGGCCGCCGTCCTCCTCCCGGAGTGCGGCATAGGCCACGGCCACCGCCGTGGCGAGTTCGCGGGGATTGCGCCGCAGTTCGCGCGCCATCGCGATGAACCCCGGGCATTGATAGTCGCCATGCCGCGGATCCGGACACGCGCGCACCTGCACGGTTGCGGGATCCGCCTCCGGCAGGACACGGGCGATCACGGCGCGCAACCGGCGCTCGAAAACGGCATGGGGGAGTTGGGATTCCACGAAAGGTTGCCTCCGGGTGGGAGCCGCCGGTGCCCGGTGCTCAGCGGGCCGGGGCGGCGCAGGTGCGGCATCGCGCCGTCACCGCTGTGCCGAATAGTGCCGCACCACATCCATGATGGCCTCGGCGGTTTCCGAATCCTCGAGCGCCTTCAGGAATTCCTCCTTGCGCAGGACCTTGGCGATTCCGGCGAGCGTGTGCAGGTGCTTCTGGAACTGGCCCTGCGGCACGAGGAACAGGGTGACCAGATGGACCGGTTGGTTGTCGAGCGCGTCAAAGTTCACCCCCTCCTTGGATCGTCCAAACGCGGCAACCACCTCCTGAATCAGATCCGTCGAGGCATGCGGAATCCCAATGCCAAAGCCGATCCCGGTGCTCATGGACTGCTCCCGCTTCTTGACGACGGCCGTGACGGCCTCGCGATCCGCCGGATCAATCTTCCCGGCGTCCACCAGCACCCCGATCAGCTCGTCAATGGTGGACCACCGGTCCGTGGCCCGGAGCTCCGGTACGATCTGCTTTGCTGTCAGGATGTCACCGAGATTCATGGGCGCGCAGTCCCGTTACCTGACCGGAACGTGCACGGGCAGGCAAGCCGGGAGTTCGCCGACGCCTGCCGGCCTTCCGAAGGATCCTGGCAGTTTCTCGAGGGCGTCTTCGAACAAGGGCGTGGAGAAGATCAGGGCATTCGATCCTGACGATTCCGATATCCTGGAAGTCACACCGGCGATGGCGGGTTGCGATCACCTGCATCTGCCTGGCCAAATCATGGAGGTCGAGGCTGGCGTGGCGAACGTCCGCTCAGGGCCCGCCCGGCTGGAAAAACGGGACGATCCGGACTCCGGCCGGTTCCGGCGCCCAGATCCGGATGTTGTCCACCTTCCCGGTGTCATCAAATGAACCGAACCCGACCCACCCTGCGCCAAACATGGCGTCGTCGGCGGTCATCACCGGCTGGCTCAGATCATCGAAGAACACCCGGATGTCAGAACCACGACGTTCCAGGCGAACCCGGTGCCAGATGTTCAGACCCCAGTTGACGCCGGGAGTTGTCGTTGTGGAAATCTTCCTCCGGGGCGCGTCGTTGACGATGAATACATTGTGAGCGTGGTCATCTGTCTGGGTTGCCAGATGCGCGTAGTAGAAGTGGGCGGGATCCTGGAAACCAAAGAACAGGCACATGTCGCGGTGGCCGTATTCCTTGCCGGTCTGAATCAGGTCGGCCTCGAGGATGAAGTCGCCAAAAACCCGGTCGCGGATGAGGGCAATGTTGAACGGGGATCGAACCGCCGGCTGATACGCACTCTGTCGGGCCAGTTCGAGGGTGAAGCTCGAACCGTCCGCGGCGTGCTGCCAGGCAGCGGGATCGCTCATGGCGAATCCCGCGAGGCTGCCCGGGGCATCGAAATGCTGCTCATAGACCAACCGGTACCCGTCGGGCACTGGTCCGGAAGGCGGGAGCACCGGGGCCGTCTCTGCGGCAAAGAGTCCGTTGCATGGACCCAGGGCGGCGGCGAGGAGGCTGCAGGCGGCTTTCATCAGACTGTGGTAATCGGGAAATACCTCAGGAGGCAACCTTGGAGACAAATTCGGGAACGAGGAGCGTCCTCACAGGGAGCCGCCTCCATGCACCGGCGGACCGTACCCCGCCGCGCCATCAAACTTCACGAAGCCGCCGTTGGTCGTGACTGGAAGACCCGCACGGCCCTATGGAACATCCACGAACATCCGGTAGAAGACCTCGGGGTCGGTGCTGATCGGTCGGAGGAGAGCCCGGCGGCCGCCGTCGCCAATAAAAACCTCCACCGGTGTCCAGACCGGGTTCATGAGACGTGGAGACTCCTCCAGGGTGTAGCGCAGTCCGATCGCAGTGGTCAGGTCAACGCCCAGCAATCCCGCCCCGCCGGCGGACAGGGACAGGATCGGGGGCACGATGTCCGGTCCCGGCTCGGAGACCGACGCGGGCGCAAATCGCGCTTCGGCCACGGCAGAAGATGTTAGCGCCAGCGCCAGCAATGTCTCGCCGACAGGACGGGCTTGTCCGTTCACGACCCAGCGGTCAAAGGCGCGGGCGCCATAGCTGGGCGGGGACTGGAGCGTGACCGTGGTGCCGGTTGGGAAGATGCGGTGGAAGTCTCCCTTGCCGTCGCGCCGTCCGTTGATGTCCGGCTGGCTGACGGTAATGACGGGTTCGAGGTTGTCGGTCACCGCGACGTCCAGCCGGGACCGGGCGCCGCCAGCCGTCGAGAAGTCGTATTCGAGCCGGAGCGTCAGGCTGTCCATCGCGAGATCAATGCCGTTGTCGCTCTGCACCTGCTTGCGCAGCAGAATGTCGGCGTCCGCCGCGGGCCGTGAGAGCAGCAGCAGGTTGCCCGCGGTGGGCTGGTCGAGGAGGACGCTCAGCAGGGATTGTGTCGTCGGACTGAGCATGCTGTTGCTGAAGGCGTTGGCGAGACCGTCGAAGACGGTGTTCCAGGTGATGGGATTCACCGTTGCGGACTGATAGTGGCGGAACAGAAAGGTCTGGCCGCCGGTGGTCAGATGAGAAACGCCCCGGTGCTCGAGATCCAGGAACAGCAGCGCGAACGTGCCGATGGTGCCACCAACGGCCCGTGCGCTGATCGCCTCCGTGCGGAGGTCGGCAATGCGAATGTTTTCGTGGCTGCTTGGAAACAGGCCGCGCCTTCGGAGGTTGATGACGACCGATCCTTCGGCATTGAGCTGCTGGAGCTCCCGGGCGTTCAGCTGGAACTGGATGGGCAGCGACCGCTCCGGCGCGTTGGCGTTCAGGTGCTGGAGCGTTTGGGCCACCGTTTCCCGCAGCTCCGCGAGATAGAGCGACTTGAGGCTGGTGAACTCGGCGGCGCTCAGTACATGCCCGCCGCCGTCCTCGACGAGGGCCTGGAAGCGGTCGAACAGGCGGTTCAACTGGAGGTTTCCGCTGTACGGCTGCAGCACCCGGTATTGATAGGACTTGGCCACGTAGTACTGAAACTGCAGCAGCCGGTTTTTGGCGCGCGCCTCCATCTCCCGGACATGCAGCAGGGCGCCGTGGTCGAGCGTGGTCAACGTCTTCGCCACCCGGTCTTCCAGATGATGCGTGGCGAGAACGTTCTCTGTCATGGCGCCGGTCAATGTGGCCAGCGCCTGCAGGGTTTCGGCGAGTTTCTGGGCGAAGCGCTCCTTGTCCGCGTTCAATCGGACCAGTTCCTCCGAAACGTCCCGGAAGACCGGGTCGGAGGCCTTGAGTTTCTCCAGTTCGGCGGCGACCTCCTTGGTGTCCACCTGGACCTCCTTGAAGATTTTGGCCATTTCCTTGAGCTGATCGCCAAGGAACTTGGCGCATTCCGTTTGTGCCTTGCGCGCCGCCGCGGAGTTTGTGCCGGGCGCGTTCGTGGCCGGGTTCGCGAAGCAAACGGAAATGTCCTTGCCCGAAAAGAGGGCGAACACGTTGGTGCTGTTCGCGCGGAGGCTGGCCAGGGGTGCTCCTGGATCCACCTGGCTGAGCCGTTCCAGCCCGTTGCCGATCCGGCCCAGGGTGGGCTGTCCGACCGGCATCAGATCCGCCAGCACGGCGAGGACGCCCAGCGATTTCTTCCAGAAGGGCACCTTGTGACGCTCCTCGACGTTCTGCTGCGCCCGGGCGAGCAGCTCGAATTCGAGCACCAGCAGGCGGGTTTGCATCGCCTCGATCCGGGCGTTCAGGGAGGTGGATTCCGACTTGAGCTGCGGGATCGCCAGCTGGGCCTCGTTGTACGCGGCCGCCAGATCCTCCAGCTCGGTCGCCAGGCGGGCGACGGCGGACTGCGACGCGGCAAGGGAATCCTGGAGGTTGGTTGCGGCCCGGTTGAGCCAGTAGGCGAGATAAAGGATGCGGATGGATTGCTCCACCTCGCGCTCGAAGGCGACGAGGTTCGCCTCGAACGAAAGCATCGGCACCCAGCCGCCTGGGTTGCCGAAGTAGTCGAGGTTTGAGTCCATGCGGTGAAGGAGCGTGTCCACCTCCAGCGCCGCCTGATCCAGCCGGGTCGCCTCGGCCGCTGCCGCGTCGTCGAGACCGGCGATGGGCACCGCATCGGGATGGAGCGTGCGGATGCTGTCACGGTAATCCGCCAGGAGCCCGCGGGCCGCCGCGTCATGGCCGTTGAGGTAGGCGTCCCTGGCAAATTGCATCACGCCCCGCACGCTGAAGGAGTGCAGCCACGCGGACGGATCCGCCAAGGCCAGTGCTCCGGCCTCTCCGGGGGCGCCCGGCGGTGCCGGGGCGTCGGCTCCACGGACCCTGGGCGCGGGCGTATCCCCGTTACGGAGCGTCACCTCCCCGGTGCGCGGATTGGTGGTGAAGGTGGAGGTCCGAAAAAAGTGCGGGAAAAACAGGTCGCCCCCGACATAGCTGTTCCCGCGCGCTCCCGGGTCCCCGCCCGACCGTTGGGTGTAGGCCAGCAGGTTCATCACCGTGGAACGCAGCGTCCCACCGTTGCCGCCGGGCCCGGGAATGCCCGAAGGGACGGCGGGCTCACCGCGAGCCGGCACCTGGCTGCCGCAGGTGCTCAACACCGTCGAGCCCGCGGCGGTCGTTGACACCTGCTCCCAGAAGTGGATTCCACCGTTGTCCACCCCGCAGATCACGTTGCCCGCGCGATGCATCAGATTGGTCCAGTTGACGTGCGTTTCGTTGGTGGTGAGACCCGGCGAAAAAAGGGCCGCAGTGCCCTCAAACATGCCATTCCGTCCCTCACCCGGCCTTCCGCCCGTGCCGCCCTTCAGCACGAACCGGATCGGGAGGGTCGGGTCGGCGTAGAACCGCTCCACAAGGACGTCCACATCGCCGCCCGGATGTCCGGGATCGCCGTTGAGCCCGGCAACCCGGTTGTCGTCCCACACCGCGCCCGCGGGGATTCTCGTGCGTGCCCGAGGGGTGGTGTTGATCACGCCGTCCCCCTCGAAGCGCAGTTCCCGCGCGTGAATCGCCACCCGGGTTTGTGGCAGCAGGAGCGGGCTCCGGATGATCACGCGGTCGGCGAACAGGTGGAACTCCCGGATGTTATGCCGGCCGCTGTATTGCTGGTGGAGCTGCGCGGCATGGGCCGCATCGAACACGAGCGACATGCCGGAGATGCTCACGTTGAGCGTCGTTCGGATCTCATCGTTGAACAACGCCGGAGCGTTCCCGGTTTCGCTGATGCTGATGTAGTCACGGCTGGTCGGATCCGGCAGGGGGCGGTGATAACGGATCAGCGTTGCCTCGGTGGCCAGATCGGGTAGTGGCGTGACGACCGTGCGGCCAGCCGGCACGCCGTCCACGGAAAACGTCAGCGTGAAGGGCAGCCGGTCCGCCTCCCCCGGAGTATAGGTCAGCCGGCCGGTGGATGGGTCAAACGTGAGGGCGCCGGCGGGTGGCGGTTCCGCCAGGAGTTGAGCCGGCTGGCCGGGGTCCATGCCGCTCACCAAGAGTTTCAAGGTCTCGCCCTGGCGGACGTGCTGTTCCGGCACCTCCCGGAAGTCGTACGTGGGTGGCCGCGTGAAAAGGACCGCAACCTCGGTCATGTTTCCCCCGACGACATACACCTCCATCTCCGACGGCCCGCGCCAGTCCGCCAGTTCGCTGAACCGGAGTGGGTATCGGCCCGGATCCACCGGCCGGGAGGCCCCCGACTGCTGGAACGGGCCGTCCGCCAGTGCCCACATGGCGCCGTCCGCCACGGCCTCCGGAGGCTCGATCGAAATCGTGACGCCACCGGTCAGAAGGGGCGGCGTGAAGAAGCTGTCGTCCACCTGGTAGCCGTACATGCTGCCCGCGTCGGTTCGGAGGGCGTCGTCGCCGGGGGCTCCGACGACGAACCGCCGATCGTCCACCACCGCGATCGCGTGCCCGAATTCGTCATTCAAGGACGGAGCCGGATTGTCCACCGTCCCAAGATGCACGCCGGACAGGGTGAACAGGTGCACGGCTCCTGCCGGCACCTCGTTGATCTTCTCGCTGGCACAACCGATGAGCACATGGTTTGTGCCCAGCAGGGCAAGGGATGTGCCAAAGAACTGCGAGCGGGCAACGTCGGGCGCGACCAAGGTGGCGAGCACCGCGCCGGCATCATCGAGGAGATACACCGCTCCCGCATTCTCGTTGGTGGTCCATTGTTGGAGTCTTTGTGAGTAGCTGATGGTCCTGGCGGCCGGTGCCGACGCCAGGAACCGCCGGTCGTCCACCGCCAGCAGGGCCGCGCCCAGTTGGTCCGCCTCGGTGCGCGGTTCGGTGGTCACCGGGTTGGCGATGGTCGAATGCAGTTCGCCGTTCAGATCGTAGATCATCACGCTGCCCCGCCTGCCCGCCACCGCCCGATCGCCCGGGTCACCGATCAGCAGGCGATCCGGACCGAAGGCGGCCAGGGTCTGGCCAAAGTTTTCCCCCATGGGATCCGGGGTGGGATTGGGGATGACCACCAGCGGAGGCGCCACGGCCGTCGCCTCGAAGAGAAAAACCTTTCCGGAACCGGACATCGAACTGGCCGCGAACCGGTCTCCCGGCAGCGCCGTGACGCGCCATCCGAAGGCGCCGGAGGCATTGGCCGGACCATCGGGGTTCGGCCAGGTGCCCAGCAGCGTCCCGTCCGTGTCATGGAGATGAACCACTCCGACAAGCTCGTTGGTGATTCCCGCCGGGGTGACGGCGGCGTTGGCCGCGCCCACCAGCAAGCGCCCGTCCGGAAACGCGGCAAGAGCCAGGCCATGCCAGCGGCGCAGGTCATGGACCGCCACCGCTGCGGAGCCGCCGAACCCATTGCTCTCGTTGTAAATCCAGACGAAGCCGGCATCACCGACGAATCCCCTGGCCATCGCCGGGCTGCGCAACACGTCCATCCGCGGGGCGCTCACGGCGAACCGTCCCCCACCCAACGCCGCGAGGACCTCGCCAAATCGCGCGCCCGTGCCATCCGGATACCCCGTGACCGGGATGGGATAGGGCTGGGGATTCTGGCTGAAGTGGTTGGTGAAGACGGGCGTCACCCACGCCTGCGTGGCGGGTGTCATCGCCAGGCTGCCCGCGAGGAGGAGTGCGCAACGCGCCTGCTTCAGGAGAGGAGATGGATTCATGGGATTCCGGTGGATCGCGGCCGGTGCATTGCAGGAGCGGTGCCCGGCGTATTGCCCGAGACCCTTTCGGCTTGGCGTCCGATTGGACGCCGACTGCCGCCCACCCCGCTTTCCTCCGAAACGCGGCGGTTGTTACAGGGAAAGTGCGGGTGGCGACGGCCACCCGGGACTTTCCCCAATCCACCGCCCGCAAGGACCGCCTCACCGACTGCGGCCAGGGCGGGGCGTCCCGCCGGCCGAACGCGGTGGTGGTCAGCGCTGATCTGCGCCGCCGTCCCGCCAGTCCAGTCCCAGGGCGCCAAGCTGTGCGCGCATGCCGGACAGATCCCAGAGTTGCAGTCGTTCCGAGCCGACCAGCACCGCAAGCTGCCGTCCGTCCGGGCTCACCGCCAAAGGCATCGTCCCAGGGGGCAGGGGCAGCAGCGGTTCCAGCGTACGGGCGTCGCGCAAACCCGAGGTGCGCACATCACTGGTGACCCACAGGCTCCGGCCATCCTGCGCATACAGAACGCGCGAGCGGCGCACGCTGGGGAGATCCAGGGCCCGGGTCTGCCGCCAGGATTCCGTCTCGTGAATTCGGAGGCCTGCGGACGTCACCACCGCCAGTTCGCTCCCGTCGGGAGCGAAGGACAGGCTCAGCACCTCGTCGCGAAGGTCCAGGACACGCAGAGGTTCCAGGTTCGGCAACCGGAACAGGCGCAGGCTTGAGGCGCGGTTTCGGAGCAGGCCGAGCCAGCGCTCGTCTGCGGAGGCGTAGGCCCAGCCGGCCACCGCCGGGTGCCGGACTTCGATACCGGCGTCCCCGCCGTTGCGTCTGATCACCCGGGTGTCGTCCCGTCCGGTCAACACCAGATGGTTTGAGAGCACGTTGACGGTGAGCAAATCCGGACTGTGAATCACGGGCAGCGGTTCCAGTTGGGGCGGACCTCCGGGCGGACCCGGCTGGACTCGCCAACGATTCAGCGTCCCTTCCCACCAGGCGAAGAGCTCATCGCTGTCCGCCGAAAATGCCGGCACATGCGTCTGGTCCCCGGGTGCCCGTGCGGCCGGGCCGGGCTGGGCCAGATCCCAGACGCCCAGGTGCAGGTCGCCATCCGCCGCCAACCAGCGTCCATCGGGGGAGAAGGCGGCCCACCAAAGTCCCCGGCCCAGCGGGTCCGCCAGTTCGCGACATTCCGTCCGGGTCAGGAATTCGAACAGGGAAATGCCCTGCGGGGTGCGCAGGGCGCATTGCCGGCCATCCCGACGGAACTGGATACGGAAGGAGTTGACCCCGAGGGTCAGGGCGCGTCGCCGGCCGCGCAGATCCCAGCAAATCAGTTCGTTCTCCCACCCGCCGGTGATGAGGAGCTCCCCCGATGGGCTGAAGGCCGCCTCGACCGCCTGGGCCTGATGCCGGCCCAGCTCCAGGAGCTCCCCGGTGGACACGTCCAGCAGCCAGACGGTGCCCGCAAAATCCGGGATGGCCAGCAGATGGCCGCCCGGATGCCATGCAACCACCCCGACGTAGGCCGGACGCGGAACGGTCAGGAGCGGTTTCCCCGAGATGGAATCATGGATGGAAACAAACGCCTCCCCGCCCGTCTCGTAGGCGACCGCGAAACGATCGCCGTCCGGTGAGAATCGCAGCGACGCGGGGTCCGCCGGCCCGGGAAGCCGGAATTCGCCGATGACCGTACCATGTTCCACGTTCCACAGCCGGATACGGCCCCGCTCATCACCGGCCATGAGGCGGGGGTGGCGAGGGTGAAACGACAGCGCGTTGCCGGTGAGCGCGGCCCGGGCATGCAACACGCGTTGGATGGATGCAACGTGCCACACCTCCAGGTCGGCCTCGGCCCCACCCGCGTCACGGTCGCGTTTCACCGCAAGGTAACCACCGTCAGGACTCCATAGCATCAGGTCCGCCGTCAGCGCCTCGGCGGCCGGTAACGAGGCCGTCAGATGCCCGCCCTCCACGGCGTGAATCTCCACCGGTCCCCGATCCCGGCAGATGGCGAAGCGCAAGAAGTCCGGATCCAGCTGCCGGCCGGTCACGCGGGAGTCGAAGGGCAGCTGCCGCCCGGGGCGAAGGTCGGGGAGAGCCAGCGCTGCCAGAGCGATCGGGCGCAGCTCCACCGAATTGGAAATTGCCGCGGCCCGTCGGAGCGCATCCAGGGTGAGCACCCGCTGACCGATTTCGCCGCTGCGCACCAGGCCGCGAGCCTGCCCCACCAGCGCGGCGTAGAGTTGCTGCTCCGTTTCCAGTTCGGCCATCTCGGCCCGCATTCGCATGCGGGATTCCTCCAACCGGGCCGCCTCCGCCTGCCGGCGTTCGCGATCAATGCGCCAGACCGCCAGCGGAGAACCAACGGCCACCGTCAGGAGGAGCAGGGCCAGCACCGACAGGATTCCGGCGAGGGCGGGCCGGCGCCGGCACCAGCGCGCCAGCCGCGCGGGCGCGTTCATGGGTCGCGCGACAACCCGCTTGCCGGCCAGCACCCGGTTCAAATCCTCTTCGAGATCGCGGGCGGTCGGGTAACGGCGGAGCGGCTCCTTTTCCAGGCATTTCAGACAGATGGTTTCCAGGTCGCGTGGCACGCCCGGGTTCAGCCGGCGGGGCGGCATCACCTCATCCTCGATCACCTGCCGCAGCGTGGCGGGCACACTGGCGGCCATGAAGGGCGCCCGCCCCGTGAGCGCGTGGTACAGGATTGCGCCCAGGGAATAGACGTCGCTGGCCCGCGTGGCCGGCCCCAACCGGGGATCCGCCTGTTCCGGCGGCATGTAATTGGGTGTGCCGATCACCTGGCCCGTCTGGGTCAGGTCACCCTCCGTCAGGCCAACCAGGGACGTCTCCCCGGTCGGATCGGCGGGCCCGCCGGATGGTGGTGCGTCGAATCGCTTGGCAAGGCCGAAATCGGTGATGTGGGGGATGCCGGCGTCGTCCACCAGGATGTTGGAGGGCTTGAGGTCGCGATGCAGCACGCCCTGCTCATGTGCAAAATGCACCGCGGCGGCGATGAGCCGGAGCAACCGGGCCGCCTCCCGGCCGGGCAGCGGCTGATCGCGTGTCAATTCGGCCAGGCTGCGGCCGGCGATCAACTCCATCGAGAAATAGGGCTGACCTTCGAATTCGCCTGCTTCGTGAACGGCCACGATGTGGGGATGCCTCAGCCCGGCCGCGGCCCCGGCTTCCCGACGGAAACGGGCGCGAAGTCTGGAGCCCGCGAGAGTTCCCCCGATCAGGACCTTCAACGCCACCAGCCGGTTCAAGCCCGGTTGTCGCGCGCGATAAACCACCCCCATGCCGCCACGGGCGATCTCGGCGAGCAGTTCGTACCGTCCCCAGCGCCGGGGCAGGTCCTCCGGCGGACAGTCATCGCGTTCCGCCGGGTTATTGCGGACTCCGAGCCGGATCAGGCAGGAGGGACAGTTGCCCTCCAGCCAGCCCGAAATCGGCGAGCCGCACGCCGGACACTGTTGAGTGCTCTCCATCAAGCCGCGGGGTTCGAGCCTGCCAACCGGGACTGTTTTCCAAAGCGTGGCGGATGTTCCTCCACAGGGCGCGGAAGCGGGCCGGGGACACGGAAGTCACGGTTCGCCCAACGCCCGCATCAGACACCGCATCTCCTCATCCACCTCGCGCGGCGAGGCCACCGTTCGGGTGACTTCCACGCGCAGCAGTTCTCCGTAGCGCCGCCGCAGCCGGTGCACCGCCACCCGCAGCGCACCTTCGGACATTTTCAACTGCCGGCTGAGACCGGGATAAGCCGGTGCCTCCTGCCCGGACAGGAGGCTTCGGGCGGCCTGGAAGAACTCGCGTTTGCCGGCCATCTCGTATTCTTGCCGCAAGGCGTCCAGTGCCTGCTTCAGCAAGGTGAGCGCCCACTCCCGGAGGTAGGAGGTCCCGGCGTCGTCGGCGCGGGCCGACTGCCGGGCAAGGTGGTCGTCCACATGCGTCGTGTTCA
This sequence comes from Verrucomicrobiia bacterium, assembly GCA_019634635.1. Lineage (NCBI taxonomy): Bacteria > Pseudomonadati > Verrucomicrobiota > Verrucomicrobiia > Verrucomicrobiia bacterium. The sequence goes on along the minus strand of JAHCBB010000007.1, from coordinate 17,795 downwards.
GCGGAATGAAGGTGAACTGTCCGCCGCGCTTCTGGCGACGGGCACGTTGCCATTCCCGTGCGAGAAAGGAGTCGAGCCGGGACAGCAGGAACGTCCGGAACCGGCCTTTTGCCGGGTCGGCCTGCCGCAGTTGGTCGCCGGTGATCAGTTGGGAAAGGAACTGCTGGGTGAGGTCCTGGGCATCTTCCGGGCCATGCCCCTTGCGCCGGACATAGATGTAAATCGGACGCCAATACACCCGGCATAGATCCTCCAGTGCCGGACGCGTGGAGGCATCGTGTCCCTCGCCTGCCGACCGCACCATGCCCCAGAGTGTGGTGGCGAAGATCCTTGGTGCGTCCGTTGCAAGATCTGGCGACGGCGTGGCCATGGCTTGAACCCCTTTGGCGAAAATAGCGGCGACCCCCGGCTCCTTTCCAGCAGGTTCTCAGTCTTCTCCTGTGCGGAATCCGCGCGTTCACCGGCAGTCGAGGAGGGTTGGTCCCGTGCGAGTCAGCACTGGATGGAGGGGAACGTTGGGCCGGGCGGGGGGCGGAAGGTGCCGAGTGACATGAGGTTGAGGAGCTTGACGGTACGGAAGCCCGCGGCGAGCGCGGCGTGAAACAGCTCGGGATGGCTTATCGGAACGATGACGGCTGACATCGGCTCTGGAACGTGCCGCGCGGTATGGCTGGCGATGGCGAGCAGATCCATCACGGAGTCCGCGGAGCCATGGCCGAAGAGTGTGGCGATCTGGTAGGCGACGATCTGGCCGTCGCGCTCGCGGACAAATCCCGGAAGGCCGGCGGCGATCAGGGCCGCGGCATCGCTGGCGCGCGAGGATACGTAGCGCCGGCCCGAAAGCGCCGCGATTTCGGGAAGATCGCCGGCGGTGACAGGGCGGAACGAGGGATCGTCTGCGGCTGCGGGTCGGGGCAGCATGAGCGCGGCGGTGTCCCGCCACCGGAAGCCGAGGCGTGAGTAGAGGGAGAGGGACGTGGTGTTGATGGCTTCCTGGAAGAGGCGGACATCGGCATCGGGGCCGCGCCGACGCCGCGCCTCCTCGATGACCCATTGCATCAGGCTGCGGCCGACGCCCCGGGACTGCACCGTCGGATCCACGGTGATGGGTCCGACCCCGCACACCTCATCGGCCAGCAGGAGGAAGTTCGAGCCGATGAGGCGGCCGTCCGTGACCGCGGCCACGCCCGTGTAGTCCTGGCGATGGAGGACGCCGCCGATGATGAGCCTTCCAAGCTCCTCATTGGGAACATCGGCGTGGACGCGGTGTCGCTCGTGGAGCGTGTTGAAGGCGCGGTGGCAGATCCGGGCGAGATCGTCGAGGTGCTCGGGACGGGCGGGGATGAGTTGAACGGACATGGTTGCGGGATCGTGGTTTCGGGGTGAACGGGCTGTTCAGGGCAAGGCGATCGGTGAGGTTGCGGGACGGCGGCCGAATGCGCGCCCGGCCCGGTGCACCTGGCGGCCGGTCGAGGGATGTTCCCCGCGGGACTGCGCCAAGAACCCCGGAAAATTGGTCAAGGAAATGGCGAATGGCTGATCGGAATGTGCCATGAGGTCTACGCGAGAATCTCGCGGATGACCTGCCCGTGGACGTCGGTCAGGCGCCGGTCAATGCCGCTGTGACGCCAGGTGAGCTGTTCGTGGTCGAGTCCGAGGAGGTGGAGGAGGGTGGCGTGAAAATCATGGGCGGTGGTTACGCCCTCGACGGCTTTCCAGGACCATTCGTCGCTCTGGCCGTAAGCCACACCGGGCCGAACCCCGGCCCCGGCAAGCCAGGAGACGAATGTTCCGCCATTGTGGTCGCGACCCACGCTGCCCTGACTGAAGGGCATCCGGCCAAACTCGGTGGTCCAGACCAGCAGCGTGTCGTCCAGCAGGCCCCGCGCCCCAAGATCCATAAGCAACGCCGCCGCCGGCTGATCCATCCGCCGTGCGGCGACGCTCAGTTCGCTGGCGATGTTCGTATGATTGTCCCAGTTGTCGGAGCCGCCGCCCTGTCCGCTCCACACCTGGACGAAGCGAACGCCACGTTCCACCAGGCGCCGGGCCAGCAAACAGCGGTGTCCGAAGTCGGCGGTTTCCGGTTGGTCCAGACCGTAGAGCCGCTTCGTGGCGGCCGTCTCGCCGGTCAGATCGAGCAGTTCCGGAGCGGAGAGCTGGAGACGTGCCGCAAGCTCGTAGCTTTCGATACGTGCGTTGAGTCGGGAATCGCCGGGATGCACGGCGGCATGGCCGAGGTTCATCTGGCGGAGCAGGGCCAGTCCGTCGGCCCGGCTGGCCGGGGTGATGTGTGTCGCGTCCGCCGGGGGCCGGAGGTGGGTGATGGGGTGCGCCGCGGTGGCCTGGATGACGGTTCCCTGGTGGTTGGCCGGGAGGAAGCCGGAGGTGAACGCGCTGCGTCCGTTGTACGGCAGGCCGCGCACATCGGGCAGAACGACGAAGGCGGGAACGTTGTCGGCGAGGCTGCCCAGCGCGTACGAAATCCAGGCACCCGCACAGGGGAATCCCGGCAGCAAAAAGCCGCTGGTCTGCAGATAGGCCGCCGGTCCATGGACGTTCGACGCCGACTGCATCGCCATGAGAAACGCCAAGTGGTCCACCTGTTTCGCCAGATGGGGCAGCGCACTGCTCACCCAGCGACCGGACTCCCCGTATTGCGCCCATTCGAAGGGACTCTTCATCACCGCGCCCGGGATGCTGATGCTGGCTTCGACTCGTGCCCCGGTTCCGGGATCAAAGGGCTTCCCGTGAGAGGCGATCAGCTGCGGTTTGAAATCAAAGAGGTCGCACTGGCTCGCGCCCCCGTTCATGAAGAGCTGGATGACGCGTTTCGCAGCCGGCCGATGCCGCGGTTCCGTCGCCGCCTCCGCCTCGCGTTGCCAGAGCGAGGTCAGCGCGATGCCTCCGAGGCCGTTGCCCAGCCGGTTCAGAAACGCGCGTCGGTTGTGGGCCGGGTGCATCGCTCAGTCGAGGTGGAGAAACTCGTTGCTGTTCAGGAGCATCTGGCACGCGTTGGCAAGGCCGTGCTGCCGGGCATACGCGGTCAGTCGCGCATGTTCCTCCGGGGTGGGCGGGCGCTGCAGGATCAGACGGAAGGCGGCGGCGGTCTGTTCGTCCGGACCGTTGTCCACGCCGGTCAGACGCGCAGCCAGGTGTTCGCACTGTCGGATGACGAACGGATTGTTGAGCAGGGCGAGGGCCTGAAGCGCGGTGGTCGAAACGCTCCGGACTGGTGTCAACGTGCCGCCATCGGGAGCATCGAGGGCATCCATGAGCGGATCGGGAACGGTGCGAAAGACGAAGCGATAGATGGCGCGCCGGCGATTCTCCGGCGCATCCGGGGGAAAGGTGTCGTAGTCGAGGAACGCGGGCGCGCCGCCGTCGGGCTCGAAGGTCGCCTTCCCACGATGCACGAACTGCACCACGGCCGGTCCACCCGTCGTCAGATCGAGCTGGCCGCTGAACTGCAGCAGGCTGTCCCGGATCTGTTCGGCGGTCAGTCGGCCCGGATGCATGCGCCACAGCAGACGGTTGTCGGGATCCACTTCGGCGGCATCGGAACGGTGGGCGGCCCCCTGGCGATACGTGTCACTGGTGACGATGAGCCGATGCAATGCCTTGAGGGAGCCCTGGGCTTCGTCGCGAAACCAGACCGCCAGCCAGTCGAGCAATTCCGGGTGACTTGGAGTGCCCCCCATCCGGCCGAAATCGTTTGGAGTGTCGCACAGGCCGCGGCCGAAGTGGTGGTACCAGACCCGGTTGACGATGCTGCGCCAGGTCAGGAGGTTCCGCCCATCGGTCAGCCAGAGGGCCAGCGCGGCCCGGCGGTTGGACTCCTCCGCCCCTTCGGCCACCGCCAGTTCACCCGGCAGGCCCGGCACACAGGAGAGCGCGCCCGGACCGACCCGCTCCCCCGGCTGGTTCAGATCCCCGCGGTGGAGCAGATGAATCGGGCGGGGTGTTGGCGCAGGCTTGAAGCTGCCCCGGGGCGGAAAATCCCGGGTGACGGCGTACACCATCTGCGGCGCCGGAAGGGTGGCGAGTTCCCGCTCGATCTCGTCCAGGAGAACCTGCTGCGCCAGCGCTTGTTGCTCTTCCTTCGTCCGCTCTGCTTCCGGTTTGCGAAACCGGACGCCCAGGGAAGCTGGCAAGGGAGGACGCTGGTCCTCGGGAAGGTTCCCGGTGCAAAAGGTCACGCGGAACCGTCCCAACTGATGGCCGGACGTCCCCGCCTGCTCCAGCCGGAGAATCAGCGTGGTTCCGGTTTCGTAACCGAGAGGTTGCTCCAGCTCGAAGACCGCCTCGTGGGGTTCTCCATAGCGGGGATGGATGCTCCAGAAGGTTTCGGGCCTGCCATCAATCGCATGGGCGATGACATCCCCGCGGTCGGAGTGGTCGGCGGTGGCCCGTGAAAACGCGAGGCGTGTCGCCCCCCGGGAGGCGTCCCCCGACGGCAGCGCCTCTGCACGGAATTCTGTCAGATGGAAATTGCCCGCGGGATCATACCGGCCGGGGCCGCGTCCCGGCAGGGAGTCATCCGGCAGCGCCTCGAGACGCAGGGCCCGGATATCCGTCCGGTGGGTCCGGGCGGTGATGATGAAGGTGTCCTTTTCCGGCAGAGCACCGTTCACCCTCCATGAGCCGTCGGGCTGCAAGGCGAACGTGGTTTCGGCGCCGCTGGCACTCGTGACGCTCAGGACGTCGAGCGGTTCCCACGACGCCTCTCGTTTCGCGGTGGATTCCCCGAGGGCCGCCACCTTGCGCCGGGTCTCCGGCGCGACGAGGGCTTGCATCGCCTCCGGGTCCCGCCGCTCCAGCGAGGCCTTGCGGGACAACAGTCCGCGCCGTCGCCGATGGATCGTGCCGTCGGTATCGAACGGACGATCGGCGCGATCCACGCCTGCAAACACGGCCTGAAGCGCGTAATACTCCCGTTGCGAAACGGGATCGAACTTGTGGTGGTGACACCGGGCGCAATGGACGGTGAGGCTCTGGAAGGTGCTCATGACCGTGGTCACCATGTCATCACGATCCAGGACCCGGGCGAGTTGGTGATCGTAGGTGTCCTCACGCACACCGACCATCAGCGTGTCATCCCAAGGACCTGCCGCCAGGAATCCCAGGGCCACCGTGGCCTGGGGGTCGTCGGGGAACAACGCATCGCCCGCCACCTGCTCCTGCACGAACCGTGTGTAGGGCCGGTCTTCATTGAACGCGCGGATGACGTAGTCGCGATAGGGCCACGCGTTGGGTCGCGCGTGGTCGTGGTCGTTTCCGTGGGTGTCGGCATAGTGGACCGCATCCAGCCAATGACGCGCCCAGTGTTCTCCATGCCGGGGTGACGCCAGCAGGCGGTTGACCAGGGTTTCGTAGGCCTTCGGATCGGGATCCGAAACGAAGGCGTCCACCGCATCCGGACTGGGCGGCAGCCCCGTGAGATCGTAGGTGACCCGCCGGATGAGGGTCCGGCGGTCGGCTTCAGACGAGGCCTCCAGGGAGCGGGTGGCCAGGGCGGCGCGGATGAACCCGTCAATCGGGTTGTGGCCGCCAACCGGAACGTCGGGCCGGATCAGGGGTTGCAGGGACCAGTGGGGCGGGGTCTTGGGCGGCGTGCCGGCCAGTTCCTCCGGCCAGGCGGGTCCGGCATCAATCCAGGCGCGCAGCGTGGCGACTTCCCCGGGCGTCAGCGGTGGGACGTCACTTTTCGCGGGCGGCATCGGATGTCCCTCGTCGTCGCCACTCACGTAGCGGATCAGCGGGCTGCGATCTGCTGCGTGCGCCACGATGGCGGGGATCCCGCTGTCGCCGCCCCTGAGGGCCGTCTCCCGGATGTCGAGCCGGTACCCGCTCTTTTGCCGTTCGGGTCCGTGGCAGCCGAAGCAACTGCGTTGGAGGATCGGGTGCACTTCCCGGGCAAAATCTGGTGCCGTCTGGGCGGAGCCTGCAAGGACGGCCGCAAGTGTCCACCACCGCAGGATGCCACCGCTGTTCATGCGCCGGCCTCCACAAGTTCGGGACCGAATGGGGCGCTGGTGATCATCGGTGCAATCACATCCCTTCGAATCGTGGGGAACACGGCGAGCCGTTCATGGGGCGGGATGCATTCCCATCGGCAGTAGCCCGGCTGCGGGGATGTGGCGAGCGCGAAATCCCCCGCTATCGCCGGGTTCCTGGGCGAAACCTCTGGAAACGGGATGGACTGCGGGATGGCGGCCGGGGTGCGCTGCGGGCTCCTTGCGAATGCGGGGGCGGCGGTTGGCGGTCGGTGGGGCGCTCCGGAGGGCGGTTGATGTCGAAGCCCTCGGCCCGCTTGCGCACGATGCCGCGGCCGATGAAGCGCTCCAGTTGCCGCAGCGCGGTCTGATCCTCCGGGGTCACAAAGCTCACGGCATCCCCGATCGCCAGGGCACGACCGGTGCGACCAATCCGGTGGACGTAATCCTCCGGGTGCATCGGGAAGTCGTAGTTCACCACGTGTGAGATGCCGTCCACATCAATCCCCCGGGCGGCGATGTCGGTGGCCACAAGGACGCGCGCTGCTCCGGACTTGAAGTCGGCAAGGGCCCGCAGCCGCTGGCTCTGGGAGCGGTTGGAGTGCAGGGTGGCGGTCGCAATGCCCCCCTGCTCGAGGCGGCGCGCGATCCGATCGGCGCCGTGCTTCATCCGGGAGAACACCAGCACCATGTTGTATCCGGGGTCCCGGAGCAGATGGAGCAGCAGCGCCGGCTTGAGGTGGGACGGCACCTCGTACACGAACTGGGTCACCGTCTCCGCCGGGTTGGATCGCCTCCCGATCTGGATCTTCCGCGGGTGATGCTGGAACTCGCGGCTGATCTGTTCGATCTCGGCGGACAGGGTCGCCGAGAAGAGCAGGGTCTGACGTCGTTTCGGCAGCGCCGCGAGGATGCGGCGGATGGATGGCAGGAAGCCCATGTCGAGCATCCGGTCCGCTTCGTCCAGGACCAGATGTTCCACGTCGCCCAAATGGCCGCAGCCCTGGCCCATCAGGTCCAGAAGCCGTCCCGGACAGGCGACGATGATGGGCCGTCCGGACCTCAAGGCCGCCTTCTGAGGTCCCTCGCCCACCCCGCCGAAGACCGTGGCCGTCCGGAAGGGCAGATGCTTGCCGTAAATGCGGATGTTTTCCTCGATCTGGACCGCGAGCTCCCGGGTGGGTGCCAGGATCAGGGTTCGCGTTCCCGGTCGGCCCGGGCCGGGGCCCGCGTTGGCCAGGCGATGGAGGATGGGCAGGGTGAACGCCGCCGTTTTGCCCGTGCCGGTTTGGGCGATGCCGATGAGATCGGCGCCCTCGAGCGCCGGTGGAATGGCCGCCAACTGGATCGGGGTCGGCTCGGTGTAGCCGGCCTCTCGGACGGCCTGAAGGATCCTGGGATCGAGTCCCAGCCCGGAGAAAGGCATTTCGGGGAGGCTCGCGGAATCCGGGTGCGGAATCACGGAGGATTTTTCAAAATTCGGGCCTGGTGGTCCGGCCGACGCCAGGCGCGGTCGCCGCAAACGGAGCGGTCTCTCCCGGGCAATGGCGCCCCGGGGCCCGGTGGAGGGCTGCGCGTTCCGCGATCGCGCTCACTGGAAGGCGATTCCGGTCTGTTCTTCCGGCTTCCTTCCCGGTCGCACTCTCCTAACCTGTTCCCGGGCCATGATCCGCTCCTTTTCCTTCACCACCACCGGGAGGCTTCATTCGCGGGACATCGAGATGTTCCTGATGCCCACGCTGCTTGCAGACACCAATCTCTTCCTCTGGGTGGATATCGAGGCGGCGTCGCCGGACGAGGCGCGGCAGGTCCTCGAGGGGGTCTTCCACTTCCATCCGCTGTCGGTTGAGGACTGTCTCGGGGAGAGTCCCTCGCCCAAGGTCGAGAGCTACGAACCGAAGGAGGACGACCGGTTTGCACCGTACCTGTTCCTGGTCATCCATGCCGTGGACTTCAACCGTCAAAACGGGCTGTTTGACACGCGGGAACTCAACTTCTTCCTCGGACGCAATTTCCTGGTGACCTATCACATGGTCCCGCTGCGCTGCATTCAGGAAACGGAGGAACGCTGTTTGCGAAGCACGGTTCATGTGGCCCGCGCGCCCGACCGGGTGGCCCATGCCCTGCTGGACTCGCTGGTGGACAACTACAAGCCGGCGCTCGAGCAATTGAGCCTGCAGATCGCGGAGGTGGAGGACAGCGTGCTGCGGCAGCCGGACCCCGCGGTGATCGAGACGATATTGCGCCTCAAAAAGGAGCTGATCCACCTGAAGCAGATCATCGGCCCGCAGCGCGAAGTCATGGCCCGGTTCGCGCGGGGCGAGTTCAAGCTCGTCCGGGCCCACCTGGTGCCCTACTACCGCAACGTCTACGACGGCCTCTACCGGATCAGCGAGCTCGCCCAGAACTACGCCGACTCCCTGTCGAACATCCTGCAGATCTACCTCAACATCTCGTCCAATCAGACCAGCGAGGTGGTCAAGCTGCTGACCATGATCACCGTGATCACCACCCCGCTCATGCTGGTGGGCACCTGGTACGGCATGAATTTCGAGGCCAGCATGCCGGAGCTGAAGTGGCGCTACGGCTACCTGTACGCGATTCTGATCACGCTCATCAGCACGGTGCTCACCTTTCTCTACTTTCGCCGCAAAAAATGGCTCTGAAGCGGTCCGCAGGTCCCAAGTCGGGATTCCTCGACAAGGTCCTCAACCGGCTCAACCGGCTGGATCCCGAGGGGGTGCAGAGCGTCGTCCAGCGACTCCAGCGCGAACGGGCGATGCTGGGCACGCTCTTCAACACCATTGAGGATGGCATCGTGGTCCTCGACCGCGTGGGGAACGTGGCGTACCTGAACCAGGCGGCCGCCCGGTTGATGAGTGTCGCCGCCGACGGGACGGCAGGCCGGCCGCTGGAGCAGGTGCTGCCCGAGTTGGATCCCGCCCTGCTCCGGCCGGTCGCCGGCGGCCGCGTGGTGCGTCGCGAGCTGGAGATCCAGTTTCCGCGTCCGCGGTTTCTCCGGCTTTATGCGGCACCGATCGAGGACGATCCCGAAGCCGGGGTGGTGCTCGTGCTGCACGACGCCACCGAGCACCGGCACCGGACCCGGGAGGCGGTTGAGGCTGAGCGCGGGCACGCGCTGACCCTCATGGCGGCCAGCGTGGCCCACGAGATCGGCAATCCGCTCAACGCACTCCACATCCATCTCCAGCTCATGGAGCGCGAGGTCCGCAAGCTGAGCGGCGCCGGGCCGTCTGCCGAGCGCGTGGCAGACCGTCTCCAGGAGTTTTTGGACGTGGCCAAGGGGGAGGTGGGCCGGCTCGATTACATCCTGACGGATTTTCTTCAGGCGATGCGTCCCTCGACGCCCCAGTTTCGCGACGGCCGGGTCAACGACGTGGTGCAGCAGACGATGGCGCTGCTCGGTCCCGAGCTGGCAAACCGGGGTCTGGAGGTGGTCACCCGCCTCGGCCGGGGCCTGCCGGAGGTGCGGATGGATCCGGCGCAGATCAAGCAGGCGCTCCTGAATCTCGTGAAGAACTCCATGCAGGCCATGACCCGGGGGGGCACCCTGACACTGGCGACCGGGGGCACCTCCGAGGACGTGTGGATTGCGGTGACCGACACGGGTGCGGGAATCGCCGCCGACCAGTTGGGTCGTCTGTTCGAGCCGTTCTACACCACCAAGGAACGCGGCTCCGGGCTGGGGCTGATGACCGTCCAGCGCATCCTCCGCGACCACGGCGGCCGGATTGATGTGGAGAGTGCGGCCGGGCGGGGCTCGACCTTCAAGCTGCGGCTGCCGCGGCTCCGGCGCGGGGCCCTGGCGCTTCCGGCGGCGGGGGACAGTCCTCCGGGCTCTTGATCTTTGAACCGGCGCTTCCAGACTTCGGCGTCCGCTCCTGCATGACCTCACCGACCCTCCTCATTGTTGACGATGAAAAGCCCACCCGCGAGGGCTTGCGGGCGGCGCTCGAGGAGAAGTTCGATGTCTATGTCGCCGAGGACGCCGCGTCGGCGCTTCAACTGCTGGAGCGCGAGGCCTTCGCCGTGCTGCTCACCGACCTGCGGATGGCGGGAGACGACGGGCTCCAGTTGATCCGACGGGCGAAGGCCCTGCCGCGTTCGCCGGTGTGCATCCTGATGACCGCCTACGGCTCCGAGGATCTGGCGGTGGAGGCGATGAAGGCGGGGGCCGACGACTACATCTCAAAGGGCCGGCTGCAAATTGACGAACTGGAGCTGCGCATTCAGCGCGCCCTGAAACGGCAGACCCTGGAGAGCGAGAACACCCAGTTGCACCAGCGACTGGACCAGAAGTTTGGGATCAGCCAGATCCTGGGCGAATCGCCGGCGATGCAGCAGGTCTTCGAGACGCTCCGGGCGGTTGCGCCGACCCGGGCCACGGTCCTCATCACGGGAGAGAGCGGCACCGGCAAGGAGCTCGTGGCCAAGGCGATCCACCAGAACAGCCCGCGGGCCCGCGGGCCGATGATCACCACCAACTGCGCGGCACTTCCGGCCACGCTGCTGGAGAGCGAGCTGTTCGGCGCCGAGCGGGGCGCCTATACCGGAGCCCACGAACGGCGCATCGGCCGCATTGAGCAGGCCCAGGGCGGGACGCTTTTCCTCGACGAGATCGGGGAGCTCGACCCGGCCACCCAGGTGAAGATCCTGAGATTCCTCGGCGAGCGCACCTACGAACGCCTGGGATCCAACAAGACGCTCACCGCCGACGTCCGCCTCATCGCCGCCACGAACAAGGACCTTCAGGCACTGGTGAAGGCGGGGCGGTTCCGGGAAGACCTTTATTACCGCCTTGCGGTGGTCCCGATCCCCCTGCCGCCGCTGCGGGAGCGGGTCGTGGACATCCCGGCCCTTGCGGGCGCGTTCCTGAAGGAGTTCGCCTCCGAGAATGGCAAGGCGGTGACGGGCTTCAGCACCGACGCCATGAACCTGCTCCTGCGCTATCACTGGCCCGGCAACGTGCGGGAGCTGCGGGCGGCGGTGGAGCATGCCGTCGTGCTCTGCCGCGAGTCCCTCGTCGCCCCCCGGGACCTCCCCGCAGCGGTGCGGATGCCGCAGGCGGACTACACCGAGCAGCGGACCCGCGAGCAGTTGGCGGGTGGGAAGCTCACCCTGAAGGATGCCGAGCGGCAGCTGCTGATCCACGCCTTGCAGGAGACGAATGGCAACCGGTCCCTGGCGGCAAAGAAGCTCGGCATCAGCCGCCGAACCCTGCATCGCCGCCTGCACGAGTTCTCACTGGAGGGCTTCACCTCCGATTGAATCCGCGCCGTCCGCCGGACCCATCGGGGGGCCCCCGGGGAGGTGTGGAACACCTTCCCTCGGCGCCCGGTCCGGGGCAGGCTGCTCCCCTTCAAGATGAACCCCCCACCGCCGCGGCACGGAATTCAAACGCTGGTCCACTATCTGGAGGTTGGATCGGGCCAGGTCTGGCTGCGCCGGCTCGTGGCCCTGGTGGTCGTCCTGCTCCTCGGCATCCGCTATCAGGTGAGCGAGGCGCGGAATTTTTCCGCCCCGGATGCCATGGACATGGCGCAGCTCGGGCGAAACCTCGCCGAGGGCCGGGGTTACGTCACCGGCTTCCTCCGTCCGCTCAGCCTGAGCCTCCTCCAGTCGAGGGCCGTCACCGCGGGCGGCGACCCGCGATCCGTGCTCACGCAGCCGCATCCGGACATCGAGAATCCCCCGGTGTTCCCTGCCCTGGTGGCCGGCGTGCTCCGGGCGCTTCCCGAGTCCTACCGTTATGGCCTTCCTGCGGACCCGTTCTTTCGCCGTCCCTACGCGGAGACGGCCATCAGCGCCGCCAATCTCGTCCTGCTCGCCGGGGTGGTCCTGCTGGCCGGGAGCCTGGGACGCCGGCTGTTCGACAACACGGTGGGCTTCCTTGCCGCGGGGGCGACTCTTGTCACGGAGACCTTCTGGCAGTTTGCCAATGCCGGGCTGCCGACCGTTCTGCTGATGGCCTTGGTGCTCATGCTGGCCCACGTGCTGGTGGGCTTGGATCATGAGGCCTCCCAGCCGTCCCCTCGGGGGGGGCGGCTGGAAGGGTTTGCCCTTGCGGCGGGGCTGCTGACCGGCATTGCCTTCATGACCCGTTACGCCTTTGGCTGGCTGGCGGTTCCGGTGGTCGGGTTCTTCCTATGGCGGGGCGGACGCTGGCGCGTCCCGCTGGCCCTCACCGTGGTGTTGACGATGGCCATGATGGCGGCCCCGTGGCTGGTGCGGACCTGGCGCCTGAGCGGGAATCCCTTCGGCACGGCGATTTATGCCGTGCTGGCGGACACCGCGGCGTTCCCGGGCGACCGGTTGGAGCGTTCGCAGCACCCCCAGATGGATCCCAACGAGCGGCTGGCTCCGGTTCGCAAACTGATCCAAAACACGGGTGCCATCCTGCGCGACGAGATTCCCCGGCTCGGCGGCAGCTGGCTGGCCGCCTTCTTCCTGGTCGGACTGCTGGTGCCGTTCCACGACCCGACCCGCAACCGGATCCGATGGTTCGTGGTGGCGTCGCTGGCGTTGCTGACCGTGGTTCAGGCGGCAGTGCGGACGTCCGTCACCGGAGCGTTCGGACCGGTCACCGGGGAAAACCTGCTGGTCACGCTGGCGCCGCTGGCCTTCGTGTTTGGCGCCGGATTGGTGGTGATGCTCCTGGATCAGATCGAGTGGCCCGCCCTGCTGTTCCGGACGCTCACGCTGAACGTGGTCCTGCTGGCCCTGAGCATCCCGTTTCTGCTCAGCTGCATGCCGCCGCGCTCGGTGGCCCTTGTGGACCCGCCGTACCGGCCGGGCGTCATCCGCGAGTTCGCCAACTTTACACCGCCGGACACCCTCTTCATGAGCGACGTTCCGTGGGCGGTTGCCTGGTATGGCCCCCGGGACTGCCTGTGGGCGACGCTGCGGGTTGAGGACACCGCCGAGGCGAACATCAACAACCGGCGCGAGGACTTCTTTGTGTTCTCCGAGGCGAGGCGCCCCGTACGCGCGGTCTATCTCTCGCCGTTCTGGGCCGACCAGCCGATGCAATCGCGGTTCATCTCGGACCCCGATTTTGCCTGGGGCCGCTTCTACTTGAACGTGCGGTTCAACCAGACCATTCCCACCGGATTTCCTCTCAAGAACATCCTCGGCGGTTCCTACATGGTGAACGGTCACTTCCTCGCCGCGGACCGCGACTACTGGAACCGGCTCGATCGTTGAGCGGAACGATCCTCGTACGCTCGGAAGATGGCGGATACCGACGCATTGTACGCCATCCGATACGTGTACGTATAATCTGCGGCGTCGCCTCCGGAAGGTGGCATGCAACTTGGTGCGTGGTTAACTATTAATGCAGGAGTGAGTTTGCGCTTGAGAAGCGGGACTCGCGTGTGTACCAGACTCGGGTTTCGCGTGCCGGATCCTTGTCTGGTTTGCCCCTGCAGGAAGTGAATTCCTGGTTGGTGGCAACGGTTTCGCCGCGATTCCCAAACATCTGGCGAAGCCATGCTCTCCTCATCCGCTTGCGTTCACGCATTCTCCCAGCAGCCGATCCAAGTCCCCAGTCGGGCCCTCATGCGATGGGCGTGCCTCGTGGTCCTGTGGATGGCGGGCACCGTGCATGCCGCGACCCTGCTGCACCACTGGAACTTCAACGGGACGGGATTGCTGGACGTCTCCTCAACCTTGGCGGAGCACCCGGCGAGCCTGACGGTGACCCCGGCTTCGACAACGGACGTCGTGGCGGGAACAGGGCAGGGCTTCAGCGGGGCCAATGCGATCGGCCTGGACGGCTCTGGAAACCACCTGCGGATCAACTTCCCGCTGCTCTACACGGTGGTGGCGGCGCTGCCGACTTCGGGATACCGCGACGTTGCGGTTCGGTACGAGACACGCCGATCGGGACAGGGTGCGGGGCTTCAAAAGGTGGAGTACACCACCAACGGGACGGACTACGCGGAGTTTCAAACGGTGGTCGTTGCGGATGCCAATCCGGCGGTGGTCACCCTGGATTTCTCGGGGATTGGTGGGGCGCGGGATAATCCGGACTTTGGACTTCGAATCACGTTTCAACAGGGTGCCGGGGGCGTCGAGGGCAACCAGCGGTTGGACAACCTGACCGTCCACGGGGTTGAGGACTTGGGGGAACCAGTGGGGGAGCGGGTGGTGCGGCAATATTGGAGTTTCAACGAGGTGGAGGGCCTGCTGGAGGCGCAGTGGGGGGCGGGGGCCATGGGCCTGGAGGTGGAGCCGGGGCCGACCACGGCGATTGTGGCGGACAGCGGCCAGGGGTTTGCGGGGATCAATGCGCAGGGGGATGCCGGGGCGGGAACCCACCTTCGGGTGAACAATCCGGTCGGGGCGGTGTTGAAGGCGGGATTGCCGACGACGGGATTGGATTCGGTGGTGGTGCAGTATGAGACGCGCCGGTCGGGACAGGGGGCGGGAACGCAGGAGGTGAGCTACACGACGGACGGGGAGCACTACCAGGCCTTCCAGACGGTGACGGTGGCGGATGCGGCTCCGGCCGTGGTGCGGCTGGATTTCAGTGCGGTGGCCGGGGTGTCGGACAATCCGCACTTTGGAATCCGGATCGCCGTGGAGCAGGGCGGCGGGGGCACGGGCGGGAACAACCGCTTTGACAACCTGACGCTGGAGGGACGGACGCTGCCCGGGGAAGCGGTTGGGGCACGGCCGGAGTTGGTGCCGCCGGGGTTGGTGAACGGGTGGGCAGGGGAGGCGCTGGCGGTAATTCTGGAGGGGACGGATGCCGATGGTCCCTCATCGGAGCTGCAGTTTGAGCTGGTGAAGGGGCCGGCGGGAATGGCGCTGAGCGCGGGGGGGCTGCTGGAATGGACGCCTCCGGCAGAGCTGGCGGGGACGACGCAGGGGGTTCTGGTGCGGGTGCGGGACGGGTTTGTGCCGTCGCTGAGCACGCTGGGACGTCTGGAGGTGCGGGTGGAGGCCGGGAACACCGCGCCGGTGCTGGGGGCGGTGGGCGATCAGAGCGTGGAGATCCTCACGCCGCTGATCTTGTCCCTGGGAGCAACCGATGGGGATCTGCCGGCGCAGGCGCTGAGTTTTGAACTGGTCAGTGGACCGGAGGGCATGACCGTGACACCGCAGGGATTGCTGAGCTGGACGCCGACGGAGGCGCAGGGGCCGGGAGAATACCCGGTGACCGTGAAGGTCACGGATGGTGGGGAACCACCTTTGAGCGATTCGGGGAGCTTCACCGTGACGGTGACGTCGGTGCACTGGACCCTGCTGCACTTTTGGAATTTCAACGATGTGAGCGCGGTGCCCGCGAGCCTTCTGGCACCGACATTCACCGCCCCGGCGTTGCCAGGGACCCTGGAGATCACCCCGGCGTCAACCACGGACTTCCGCTCGGGATCCGGCCAGGGATTTGTCGCAGCCAATGCCCCGGGCACCGACGGCGCCCGCACGCATTTGCGCGTGGACAATCCGCTGCAGTACACAGTGAGGGGGAGGCTGCCGACGACGGGATTTCGCGGGGTGCAGGTGCGGTACGAGACCCGCCGGGTGGGGGTTTCGGCCGGGGTGCAACAGATCGCGTACACCACGGATGGAGTCACCTACGTGCCGTTCCAGACGGTGACCGTGCCGGACGCCACCCCGGTGGTGGTTTCACTCGATTTCTCGGGCATTGCCGCGGTGGACAACAATCCGCTGTTTGGGATCCGGATCACGTTCCAGACCGGTTCCGGCGGCACGGGCGGAAGTCACCGCTTCGACAACCTCACGGTGCATGGGCGATGGATCCCGCTGGTCGCAGCCCAACCGCTGCGGATCAATGAGGCGATGTCGGCGACGGTGGAGACGCTGTGGGACTTCGAGGGAGAGCCAGAGGATTGGATCGAGATATATAATCCGAATTCGGTGCCGGTGCGACTGACCGGCTACGGCCTGAGCGATAATGCATCCCAGCCCTACAAGTGGGTGTTTCCCGAGGCGGTGATGCTGGGGGGGGAGCATCTGGTGGTTTTCGCCTCGGGGAAGGATTTGCGGGAGCCGTCAACTAGGCTCGTATTGCACACCAACTTCAAGATCAGTGCCGACGGGGAGACGTTGGTGCTCAGCGCCCCCGGAGGCGGCTTGGTGGACCAGATGGTGGTGCCGGCACTGCCGCGGGATGTTTCCTACGGGCGGCTGGGAGCGGGGGGGGCGGAGTTGCGCTACCTGCAGCCGGCGACTCCAAGGGCGCCCAACACCGGGCCGGGGTATGTGGGGGTGGTGCCGGCCCCGCGACTGACGGCAACACCGGGGTATTACACCGGGCCGGTCCCGGTGGGTGCCATTCTGGAGGGTTATGACGGAGCCACGCTGCGCTACACCACCAACGGGGACGAACCCACCGAGAACTCTCCGGTTCTGGCCGCCCCGGTGCTGTTCCAGAGCCGGGCAGGCGAACCCAACCTTTGGGCGCATATCCCAACGGCCTCGAATGAAAGTCCGGGATCGCCGGGCAAATGGGGATGGGATGGCCCTCCCGAGGCGGAGACATACAAGATCAACACGTTCCGGGTGAGGGCATTCAAGGTGAATCATGTGCCCAGCAAAGCGACCTCGGGTACCTACGTTGTGGATCCGGACGGGATTTCACGGTACGAACTTCCTCTCGTGTCCATCATGACGGATTACGAATCCCTTTTCGATCCGGCGCGCGGAATATTTATTCCTCCCAATTACCGGCGGGAGGGTATCGCTTGGGAACGGGCGGCGCATATCGAGTATTTCGAGAACGGCAGCTTGGGTTTTCATCAAGAACTTGGCATCCGGATCCATGGCGCGTTCAGCAGGAATGCTCGACTCAAGTCGCTCCGGCTTTATGCCCGCTCCCAATATGGACCGGATGCCATTACATATCCCTTGTTTCCCGGGCATCGCAACAACACCCATGAGCGTCTGATTTTGCGCTCGGGAGGCACAGACTGGGGTGGGGTGGCGTTCCGCGACGCCTTTGCGCAGTCGCTGCTCAAGGGAGTGACTGATATCTCCATTCAGCACCATCGTTCGGCAATAGTGTTCATCAACGGCGAGTACTGGGGGATTCAGCAGTTCCGGGACCGCTATGATGACAACTATTTGAGGGTCCAGTTTGGTGTGGAGCAGGCGGACATCCTTGAGTCCATCAGCACCGTGGTTACTGGAACAAACACTCATTATCTGGAGTTGATTGATTATCTCTCCACCGAGGATCTGAATGCCCCGGGGCGATACGACTGGGTCAGGTCCCGGATGGATGTTGAGGATTTCAGGGATTACTACATTGCGCAGAGTTACGTTGCGAATACGGACCAGCCTGGCGGTCCAAACATCCGTTTCTGGCGCTCCCGAACAGTGGATCCTGCGAACCCGCTTGCGGACGGCCGCTGGCGATGGTTTCTGCGCGATCTGGACAAAGGCATGAACTACAGGAGCTTTGCAGGTCCAAACCGTGACATGCTCCAGTTCAATACAGGCCTCGCGAACATCAACTCGACGGTTGTCACTGGCCCGGCGGCCGACGTTCCGGAGGCAAAGAATACTCCGGAAGCGACCCTGCTGTTGAGACGCATGCTGTCAAATCTGGAGTTTCGCCGGGACTTTATCACCCGGTATTCGGATCTGCTCAACACGGTGTTTGCCCCACTCCCGGTCGAGATGCGGTTGACGGAGTTTCAAGATGAGTTCGAGTCCCACATGCCGGAACACATGGCCCGGTGGGGCCTCCCAACCTCCATGAATTCGTGGCATGAGCTGTTGAGCTCCATCGTTGACTTTGGCCGGAAT